>NZ_JBFADP010000035.1:0-94450 GCF_040641415.1 Streptomyces sp. NPDC020875
ATCCTAACCCCCCGCCCCCTAACACCCCACGATTCTACACTCCTCGGCGCCCGCCGCCCCGGGCCCCGCCGGGGCGGGGTGGGCGGGCGCCGTCGTACTTCCCCGGACCGCCCGCCGCCTCACGGCGAAGGGCTCAGCTCCCGGGACAGCAGCTCCACCAGCGCCGGACGGTCCACCTTGCCGTTCTGGTTGAGCGGCAGCGCGTCGAGTACGTGGATCCGCTGCGGCGCCATGTAGTCCGGCAGCTCCTCCAGACAGAAAGCGCCCAACTCCATCTCGTCGAACTCCGCCCCCGGCGACAGCTCCACGAAGACCGCCAGCACCGGATCCGCCCCCTCGACCGGCAGCAGTACGGCGCTCGCCGCCGCCACCCCGGTGAACTCCGCGACCCGGCGCTCCACCTCCGTCAGCTCGACCCGGTTGCCCCGGATCTTCACCTGCGAGTCGGCCCGCCCGTCGAAGTACAGCTCGCCGTCCGCGCCCCGGTGCCCCAGATCGCCGGTCCGGAAGACCGTCTGACCCGTCAGCGGATTCGTCGGATCGGCGACCAGCGCCCGCGCCGTGGCCTCCGGATCGCCCCAGTACCCGGTGAACAGGGAACCGCTGCGGAGATGGATATGGCCGGTCACGCCCGGCTCGGTGACCGGGACGCCGGCCTCGTCCAGCAGCATCATCTCCGCCCCCGGATGCGCCCGGCCGATGGAGAGCTTCGTCAGCCCCTCCGGCACGGGCCGCGGCACGTTCGTGAAGGACGCCGCCACCGACTCCGTACTGCCGAAGCAGTTGACGATCCGGGCCAGCGGCAGCGCCTCCTGAAGGGCCCGCACCTCCGGCAGCGGGAACGGCTCGCCGGAGAAGAGCACCCCCTCGATCCGGTCGCCGAGAACCGCCAGCTCCTCCCGCTCGTGCCGGAGCGCGCCCCGCCAGATGGAGGGGGCGCCGTTGACCTGGGTGGCCTCCGAGTCCCGCAGGAAGCGGACGAACCGGCGCGGCCAGCGCAGCAGCGCCCGCGGCACCGGGACCACGGTCGCCCCGCTGCCCAGGGCCAGCCCGATGTCCAGCAGGGAGAAGTCGAACTGGAACGGAGCCGTGGACGCGACCCGGCTCTCCGGCCCGACGATGCCCTGCGAGAGCATCCCCCGGTAGAACGAGAGGATCGCCCGATGGCTCATCACGACGCCCTTGGGCCGGCCGGTACTGCCCGAGGTGAAGACCATGTACGCCGGGTCGGCCGGGGCGACCTCGCGGCGGAACCCCGGGCCCGGCCGGGGCGCCCGTTCGATCACCAGCCCGCCCGGCCCGAACCGCCCGGTGCCCACGGACTCCGGTATCCCCTCGCGGCGGCCCCCGTCGGCCTGCAGATAGAGGGCGGGGGAGACGGTGTCGACCACGGAGAGCAGCCGCTTGGCGGGCGTCTCCGGGGTCACCGGCACGAACGGCAGCCCCAGCGACGAGCACGCCAGCAGGGCCGCGATCGCGGACGCGGAGGTGTCCGACTCCAGGACGACCCGGTCGCCGATGTCCAGCCCGAGACCGCGGAGCACCACCGCGTACTCCTCGGCCCGGCACGCCAGCTGGCGATAACTGATAATGCCCGGCTCGGCTCCGGAGAATTCCACGACCGCCGGTTTGTCCGGCGTCAGCCGGGCGCCGACCAGAAGGAATTCATGGAGCCTTTCCACCGGATTCTGGGCGAGGGTGAAGACTTCCCGACTCATGTTCGCCTCACAGGGTGACCTCGAATGCGGAACATCCGAAATCCTAGCGGCGGCCGTACCCCTATGACGGCCCCTAAAACCCCTGACGAAGCCCGATTCCGGGCCGAATCCACCCCCTTTCTTCTCCGCCCGCCCGCAGACCGCTCACACCCGGCCCGGTCGCGGCTCGTCCGGTCCCGGACACGACAACGGCGTCCCCCCGGCCCTGAACCCGGGGGACGCCGCCGTGCCGTACCCGCGTACCACCGCCCGGCCCCTCCCGGGGAACCGGCCGCGACGGGACGCGGGCTAGAAACCGCCTCCGTTCTTCGCCGCGAGCTCGGGCTCACGCAGACTCAGCTTGTTCGCCAGCGCGCTGCGCCCGCTGATGCCGAGTTTCCGGTAGGCCCGGGTCAGATGCTGTTCGACCGTGCTCACGGTGATGAACAGGGCGCTGCTGATCTGCCGGTTGGTGTGGCCCAGGGCGGCGAGATGGGCCACGCGCAGTTCCGCCTCGCTCAGTACGGTGCTCTCGCCCGGCTCCGGCCGGTCGCGTTCGGCCTCCCGGTCCCGGACCCGCTCGGGCTCCCGGACCGGGACGTCGGCTCTCCCGGCCACCGGTGCCGTTCTGACCATCAGCTCCCGGCCCGGGGCGCGGGGCACCATCATCCGGCGCTGCTCGGGCACCGACGGCACCCGTACCGGCCGGTCGCCCTCGCGCCGGGCCGCCACCGCCCGGTCGGCACCGCCCTGGACCGCGGGCCTGGCCCGGTCCAGCAGCTTCAACGTCCGGTCCAGCTCCAGTTGGTGACCGGCCTCGCGGAAGTACGTGGCCGCCCGGCCGGAGATGCCCGCCGACTCCTGCGGCGCCGCCGCCATCGCCAGCACCCGCAGCGCCAGACCGCAGGCGTACGGATCGGTGTCGACCGCCAGCTTCACCTGCTGCCGGGCCAGATCGCGGGCCATCGCCACATTCCCCAGCTGGAGATTGGCCTCGGCGAGATCACTGCGCCAGGGCACCAGGGGCGCCGCCTCCTGCTCCCAGTCGCGGGTGATCTGCTGGCACCGCTGGAACAGGCTGACCGCGGCCAGCGGCCGGTTGGTCGCCAGATGGAAGTGGCCCCACGCCCGCAGGTACTGGAGTCCGCCCAGGGTGTTCAGGGCGGCGGCCGGCACCGGCCGCTTCAGCGTCCTGGCCGCCTCCTCCAGATTCCCGGCGGCGATATTCGCCATCAGCAGGGTGGAGAGGGGGTGGACGATCGACGTGCCCCAGTTCTGGTCGCCCAGCATGTCGAGAGCGGCCCGGGCCCGGTCCTCCGCGCACGACACATCGCCGCGCCGGAGCACGATATCGGCCCGCAGCGCGACCAGCATCGCCTCCCAGGTGACCGCGGAACGCTGGTGCGCCTCCCGGCTGAGGGTGACGCACCACCGTTCGGCACTGTCCACCCTCCCGGCCCTGACCAGCGCCGAGATGGCCATGGCGATCGCCTCCAGGGCGGTGTCGCCCAGCCGGCAGTTGCGCAGGATCCGCTCCGCGCCGGCGATCGTCGCCCCGTCGCCCCGCTGCCGCCACATCCGCAGCAGGGTGTCCGCCGTATGGCTCCAGGGAGTGGCCCGCTGCGGGGCCGCCGACGCTGTCCCGGCCTCCGCCCCCGGCCGCTCCCCGGCGCCCTTCGCGCCGGGGTCGCCGGGCGTCTCGGGCCGGGGCCCGAAGTGCCAGCGGTAGGCCAGGTCGAGTTCGACCATGGTCTGCGGATCCACCGGCTCACCGGTGTCCAGCAGCGCCGTCCGCACCCGGACGAAGGTCTGCCGGTCCCCCTGCCACAGGGCGTGCCGCATCACGGCGAAACAGTCGGCGTGGTCGGAGACCCCGTCGAGCACGGCCTCCCGCAGCGGTGCCGCGTAGGGGTTCACCGCCGACGGGTTCACCCGGAACAGGCTCCGGGCGATGGACTGGCGCAGCGACCGGCGCTCCTGCTCGTCGTCCGTCACCTTGAGCGCCAGCTCCAGGCACTGGGTGGCGAACTGTACGTCGTCGGCGGTCATCGCCTGCTCCGCGGCCGTCCGCAGCAGCGGTACGGACCAGGTCGCCGAGGCGTCCGCCGCGGTGATCAGATGAGTCGCCACATCGGTCGCCGTGGCCGCCGCCCGGTACTTCAGCTCCGCCGCGTCGGCGTGCAGCCGGGTCCGGTCGGAGGGCGTGAGCACATTGAGGACGGCCGTGCCCGCCGCCGGGTGCCGGAACGCGCCGTCCGCCAGCAGCCCGGCCTGCTGGAGTGCGCCCAGCAGGGCGGTCACCGTGTCCGGGTCGATCCCGGTCAGCTCGGCGATCAGCCGGCCGTCGCTGCAGTGGCGGCCCAGTACGGCCACCGCCGACGCGACGTCCAGCAGTTGGGTGTCGGGCCGCTCCAGCAGGGAGTGCACGGCCGCGCTGTACGCCGGGCCCGCCGCCACCTGACGGCGTTCGCCGCTCTCCCGGTAGTCCTCGGCGAGCGCGTGGACCAGGAGCGGATTGCCGGCGCTCAGGGCGTGGATCCGGCTCGCGGCCTCGTCCGCCGCCGGATCGGCCGGCCCCTCCGGCGCCTCCTGGAGGAGCCGGGCGATGGAGCGCGGCGGCAGCGGCGCGAGCCGTACCGCCTGGAACCGGGGCTGCCGGGCGAAGTAGCTGCTGAGCCGGGTCGGCGAGTGCTGCCAGTCCGGCTGGGTCAGCACGATCATCAGCCGGGTGCGCCGGATCCGGCGCTGGAGCTGTGAGAGCAGCTTGAGCGATGTCTCGTCGGCGAAGTGCAGATCGTCGACGCCGATCACGATGGGCTGCGTCCTGGCGAGCCCCAACAGGGTGTCGCAGACGTCCCGGACGAGCCGGGCCCCCGCGTACTCGTCGGGCCCGTCGGGGACGGCAGCGGCGCCGCTGCCCGGCCAGGCGAAGGTGGACGGGGTGTCGATGGGTAGGGACGAGTTCGTCAGCAGCTGATCGATGACGGCCGCCCCGATGTGCTGCTCGTCGCGCGCGCCGGTCGCGCTGAGGGTCAGCGCCCCCGCTCCGGCCGCCTCGTCGAGCAACTCCTCCTGGAGAACCGTCTTACCACTGGCGATACCGCCGCTGACCATGATCAATCGACCGGCCCCGGCGGAACTCTGCTGAAATTGTTTCCACAAATATTTCTTCGCGCCGTCAGGCGCTATGTGAAGTTGGGTACTTCGAACGGATGCCATACGTCTATGCCCCCGTACTGATCGAGGGATGATCCGCGTATCACCCCTCGTTTCCGTTAGTTACCGCGCTGGTACCATATCAGAGCCTTTGTCACAGTTGTACCCGTCATTAACCTAATGCCCGGTGGGAAACTTTCCGAAATGCTGTGAAAGTTCGACCGCTTGAGTGGCGGCCGGAGTGTCGCCTTGCTCGCGGGGGTCCGTAGTCCCCGCCGCCGCGTACGCCCCAACCGCCACTGCCGTCACCGGTATTCCTGGATCACGGATCGCAGGATGGTGTCCAGCGAACGGGTCGGCCGGAAGCCGATCCGCTCGAACGCCCTGGTGCAGTCGGGTACTCGACGCTCCATGTCCTCGAAACCGGGCCCGTACGCCTCCTCGTACGGCACCTTGACGATCGGGCTCCGTGAACCCGTCGCCGCCCGGACCCGCTCGGCGAGTTCGCCGATACTGGTCTGCTCGGGATTGCCGAGGTTGTACACGGTGCCGTGTGCCCCCTCGTCCGCCAACAACGCCACCAACGCCGGTACGACGTCCAGCACATGGCAGAAGCAGCGCACCTGCTGGCCGTCGCCGAAGACGGTGATCGGCTCGCCGGCCAGCGACTGCTGGACGAACCGCGGCACCACCATCCCGTACCGGCCGCTCTGCCGCGGCCCGACCGTGTTGAAGAGCCGGACGATGACCGTACGGACGCCGTACTCGACGCCGTACAGATAGGCCAGGGTCTCGTCCAGCGCCTTCGCCTCGGCGTACGACCAGCGGTTCAGCAGCGGCGATCCGACGATCCGGTCGGCGTCCTCGGTCAGCCCGATCGCCGTGTTCTTCCCGTAGACCTCACTCGTCGAGGCCACCAGGATCGGCACCCCGTGCCGCCGGGCCGCCTCCAGTACCGTCTCGGTACCGCCGAGGTTGGTCCGCAGGCTCTCCAGCGTGCGGCCCATGATGGTGAACACCCCGACGGCGGCGGCCAGATGGTAGATCGCGTCCACCCCGGCCATACAGCCCTCGACGGCGTCGGCGTCCAGTACGGAACCCCGGACCAGCCGCAGCCGCTCCCGGCCCGGCAGCCCGGCGAGATTCTCCTCCCGGCCCGTACTCAGATCGTCCAGCACCACCACCTCGTGCCCCAGACCGAGCAGATGCTCCGCCAGGTGCGAGCCGATGAAACCGGCGCCACCGGTGATCAGACAGCGCAAGACCGCCCCCTCTCCGGGGCCGGTGCCCCGTGGATGTCCTGGAATCTCACGGGGTCGCCCCCGCCTTCGAGCCGTCGGCCGACCGGAACCGGTAGGTGGCGTCCAGCACCAGTGTCCCGTCGCCGATCCAGCCGTAGTCGTGTCCGGGATGGACCGTGTGCACCAGCACCAGATCCCACTCCCCGTCGCCCGGCCGCGCCACCGACTCCAGCATCCCGCCGCCGGGCAGGGCCAGCGTCGGAATCAGCGGATCGTGGTACGCCACCCGGGCGCCGCGCCGGTTCAGATCCTCGATGATGTCCAGCGCCGAGGACGAACGGACGTCCAGCACACCCGGCTTGTAGGCGACCCCGACGACCAGGACCCGGGCCCCGCCCAGCCCCCGGCCCGCGTCCGAGAGCACCTCGTGCGCCCGGTCCACCACCCCGCGCGGCCGCTCCGCGATCGAGGTCATCGCCTGGTTCACCAGCGGCGCGGCCGTCCGGGTCTCCCGCAACTGCCAGAGCAGATAGTGCGGATCGCAGGGGATGCAGTGACCCCCCACCCCCGGGCCGGGGTCGAAGGCCATGAAGCCGTACGGCTTGGTCCGCGCGGCGTCGACGACCTCGATCGGATCGAGGGCGAGACCCGCGCAGATATCGGCGAACTCGTTGGCCAGCGCGATGTTCACGGCCCGGAACGTGTTCTCGTAGAGCTTCGTCATCTCCGCGACCTCGGGGGAGGCCACCCGGTGCACGGCCGGGGTGAGCAGTTCGATCACCCGGGCCGCCGAAGCGGTGCAGCGTTCGGTGACCCCGCCGAGCACCCGGGGCGTCTCCCGCTGGGTGTGGGTGGAGTTCCCCGGATCGATCCGCTCCGGGCTGGACGCCACCAGCACGTCCTCGCCGACGGTCAGTCCACGCGCCGCCAGCGGCTCCACCAGCATCCGCCGGGTGGTGCCGACGAAACTGGTCGACGTCAGGATCAGGGTCTGGCCCGGCCGGGCGTGCCGTACCAGCGCCTCGCACGCCGACCGCAGCGGCCCCAGATCGGGCAGCAGATAACGGTCCACCGGCGTCGGTACGCACACCATCACCGCGTCAGCCTCGGCCAACCGGGCCGGATCACCGGTGAGTTCGAAACCGTCCAGGTACAGCGCCTTCTCCAGGCGCCGGTGGTCCGCCTCGATCAGATCGACATCGCGCGTCTCGATCGCCCGCAGCCGCTCGGGGCTGTGGTCGATGCCGATGACCCGCACACCGCCCTCTAACAGGCCCAGCGCGGTCGGCAGGCCGACATACCCCATCCCGACGACCGCGACCGAGGTCAGCGCCGTCGGCAGGGCGAGAGGTCTTTCGGTGGTAGAAGTGTTCAGCATATTCCACCCGAATTCGCTGTGTGGGCCTAAGGAGTGTCCTGTGCGGAAGGAAAGGGTGATACGGCGAACGGCGATACGAAGCGAATCCGCAGCCCGGTCGCGCATCGTGGAACGGGGCGGATGGCACCCCGGATTCCCGGCGAATGTCCGGCACACGACCTGTGCTGTCGCTCAGGTGTTCCCCGGAATTCCCTTGGGGATGCTACGCAGCCGACGCGCGCGCTTCCTACCCTTATCCGCCCCTACGGCACACCGGACGCGGCGCCGCCGGCGGGGATTCCGCCCGGCACTAGAGGACCGCCCGGACCAGCTCGAACGCTTCGGCCAGCGGTACCGACACCTGGGAACCCCGGTATTCGGCCAGGGCGCGGGTGCCCCGCTCGCTCCGCGGGGAGGGCCACTCCTGGACCTCGTCGCCGTAGGCGCGCAGCGCCTCCAGCTTCCGCTCCAGATGGACCGGCTCCAGCGGCTGCCAGATCTGGGGTGAGAAGACGGGCAGCCCGGACGCCTCACCCACATCGGTGGCGGATCTGACCTCGAAACATCGGATCTCGCGTACGGTCCCCTTACCGGGTCTCGCGGCCACCCGGACGCACCGGCTGACCAGCCGGTGGTCATAGTTGAGGTCGCTGAGACTGGTGGTCAGGACCGTATCGGGGCCGAACTCCCGGAACTCCCGCTCGAAGACCCGGTTCAGCTCCAGCTGGCTCACCGTGTCGAGCCGGTTGTCGCCGAAGGAGTGGACCGAGACCCGTTCGATCCCGAGGATCTTCGCCGCCTGCTCGACGGCGGACCGGCGGGAGGTGACCCCGTGGCCGGAACCCGGTGCCGACCGCGAACCGTCGTCGTCGGTCAGAACGCACAGACCGATCCGGACACCCTCGTCGGCGAGGCGGGCCAGCGTGCCGCCCGCCCCCAGGGTCTCGTCGTCGCCGTGGGCGACCGCCACCATGAGTCTGCGTATCGTCCGGTGCAACGTTCTTGCCCTTCCCTCGGAGTGGACCGCGTGGCCCGCGGAGCCAGTTCCACCGCCATCCGGGGGAATCCCGCGAATACCGGTCTCGCCGTCACGGTGCGGAGAATTGCAAAAAGCGGGGGGAAGAACGCGGGCTCGTGCGTTGATCTTCCCACCGCTTGGCTGCCGAATTTGCCAGTTGCCCCCATCTGCGTCAACCCCTATTCGGTGGCTCCCGCGTTTGCCGTCGTCCGCCCCTATCGCACCGGATCATTCGGACGCGCTCCGGCGTGAACGGCGGCGCCGGGGCGGGGCGGTGGGGCACGGCGGCGACCGAGGGCCCCCGCCGCGGCCACTATAGGGCCTATACGTCAGGCTGGCCACTATAGGCCCTAAACGGTCCGGATCGGACATGATGGTCCGTGTCGGTCGCCTCCGCCGCGCGGCGCGCCCGACCCGTGGGGGGCCGTACAGCCCTGGAGCCTTTGCCAAATCATCGCTCCAGGGGTGGCAGTTGAGTGATTTTGGTGTGAAGAAATCGTGAAATCATCCCTGATCGGGTTGTCGACTGTCGTGCGGAGCCCTGTTGTGAGGCCCGTCGAGGGTGTGGCGAGATGTCGGGTTGGCGGTGAATTTTCGGAGTACGAGTCCGACCGAGCCCGATGACGCGGCGGCCCGAAACCCGGTTATCCGTATTCCCTGGGTGTTATGTATGCGGTAAAGAAGATCGCGGACTCCGAAATGATTCCGGAACGCATACGCCGCCCGCCGGAGGTGAATTCGGGGATTCGCCGCCAAAACCCGGGCTCCCCGGTCCCCGAGGGGTACGACATCTTGCCCGGGCACCCCGGACTCGGCGATCATGCCGGGGTACCGCTGCCCCATCGCCGACGGCTCCCGCGTCGGCCGGGCGCCCGGCGCGAGAGGCGTCGGCGCCCAGTCCGAACCCGGTCCGAGCCGAGCCCGGTCCGGTCCGGCCCCGGTCCGCGCAGAAGGGAACCCGCGTATGAGCGCCAATCCGTTCGACGACGAGGACGGCCGCTTCCTCGTCCTGGTCAATGACGAGGACCAGCACTCCCTGTGGCCCGCGTTCGCCCCCGTCCCCGACGGCTGGCGAACCGTCTTCGGGGAGGAATCCCGCCAGAGCTGCCTCGACTATGTGGAGGAGCACTGGACGGATATGCGCCCCCGCAGCCTCCGCGAGGCGATGGAGGGCTCGGCCCCGTAACACCGGCCCGGGGTGTCGGGGCGACCACCGCCTCGGCACCCCGCGGCCCGCCCCGGGGCGGGTGTCGCTCCCCGGTCCCCGGGCCCCCGGCGTGGGACGCTCGGCACCCAAGGACCGGGCGAGGACGACGACACCCCCGGTCCTCGACGCGGGAGGACCGCCCGGTGGACGTCAGTACGTTTTACGCGCTCTTCTCCGCGACGTGCTTCACCCTGGTCGGCCTCTGGTGGAACGTGGTCCAGGGCCATGCCGAATGGCTCCGCGTACCCCCCGTCCGCCGGGTCGTCGGCGGTATCTACCTGTCGTTTCTGCTCCCCGCGGTGATGGGACTCTTCGCCCAGGTCGGCGGAGTCAGGACCCCCGGCATCTGGCGCGTCAGCTTTGTGGTGATCGCGGTGGTCGGCTGCGCGTCGACACTACGGCTGCTCGCCCTGACCGCCCGCGACCGGGCCTTCGCCCATCTCGCCCTGCCGCAGCTCGCGGCGGCCCTGATCTACGCCCTGGTCGCCGTCGTGGGCACCGTCCCGTCCCTCGCCGACACGATCTCGCTCCGCCCGATCCAGGCCGAGGCGATCCTGCTCTCCCTGCTGGTCCTCCTCGGCCACGGCCTGGTGTGGCGCTTCATGGCGGGCGAGGGCCGCCCGGACCCGGCGTAACGCCCGTACCGGCCGCCGATCCGAAACCGTCCCGCCCGGACAGGAGTGCGTGCCGCCTCCCCGGGTAGACGCGGCCCATGGCAGTGACGAAGACGAGTGTGCTCGTACTGGACTGTGCGGAACCCCTGGAGCTGGCGGAGTTCTACGCCGCCCTGCTCGACGCCGAGATCCACCGGGGCGACGACCCCGACTTCGTGGAGATCATCGGCCACCGGGGCGTCCACCTGGCCATCCGCAGGGACCCCGGCCACGCCCCGCCGAGCTGGCCCCGGCCCGAGGACTCCCTCCAGTCCCATCTGCGGATCCTGGTCGACCGCGACGACCTCGACGAGGCGGAACGCGAACTCATCGGCCTCGGCGCCCGCCCCGTCGACACCGAGAACCGCGGCGGCCCGCGCGAGGTCCGCCTCTACTCTGACCCGGCGGGTCACTCCTTCTCCCTTGCGGTCTCCCCGCAACCGGCCTACGGCTAGTGCTGTGACCGGAAAGGTTTGCCGTGGGCCCGCGGCGTTCGGTGCGGTGCGTCGCAAGGCGGAGGTCCACGGCTCGTACTGGACGTACTTGCGTGGTCCGACAACGCGGCGAAGTGCCGTGCCGGGCGTCGCGGGCCGGTGAACCTTTCCGGTCACAGCACTATCTACCGGTAGCGGATCACCCGGACCGTGTGCTCCCGCAGCCCGCGCAGGTCGGTCAGGGGCCGGGCCGAACCGTCGAGCAGCGCCGCCCCGCCGTCCGGTGTGCGGACCCCCGTCAGCAGCAGCCCGGTCGACGAGCGCCCCCGCCCGTCCAGCCGGCTCAACCAGACCAGGGCCCGCGCCCCGGGCGGCAGCGCGAACAGCCCGGCCATCGCCTCCCCGACATCCCGGTGCTCCGAGACGGAGAGCACCGAACCCAGCTTGCGGAGCGTCGGCCCGAACCACGCCGCCGGACCGGGCTCGGGCGTCGGCCCCACCGCGTCCCCCCGGTCCCAGGCGGCGAAGTAGCCCCACGGATCGTCGTTCGGCAGCAGAAACGGCTGCTGAGCACCCTTCGGTACGACGACGGCCGCGTCGACCATCGCGTCCCGCCAGTCCCCGCCCCGCAGCCGGGCGACCGTTTCCACCGCGAACAGCCAGCCGCGCGCGTTCAGCCGTCGAGCCCGCGCCTGCGGAGCCCGCAACTCCGGCGGCGTACGGGGATAGGCGGCCGCGTCCCCGAACGGATCGTCCGCCGCCGGATGAAACGGCACCCCGCCGTCCTTGGGCACGACCAGGGACGCGGCCAACATCGGACCCGCCGCCCGCCCCGGAAACACCACCGTTCGACAGCCGAACAACCAGGTGGCCCCGTCCTGCGCGACGGGCTGCGGGACGGCGAGCTCGACCGGCCCGCGATAGGTCTGCTGGAGCCAGTGATGGGCGGCTTCGACGGGGGTCACCTCGGCATCCTCAACGCGACCGGCCAGATCCCCGTCTCGCAGAACTCCCGGAACTGCTCGGACGTGGCGTGGGTGGGACTGAAGTACGGTGAACCCTCGTCGGGAACGATCAGAATCTTGGAGATGGGTCCGACCCAGTGGTTACCGCTGTCGATACCCTCCTGGGTATTGAAGTAAGCGATCCAGCCATCCCGGTAGCGGTACGAGCGCTCGGCCACCACGACCATGACCCAGCCTTTGGGGTCGTTGGCATAGGTGCCGTCGAGGAAGCTCTTGGCTGCGGCAAGTGCCTCGTCCTTGCTCAACATATGCCGGATTCCACTACTTTCACCGATGGGGCGTCGGCCTTCAACTGTCGCCATTCCGAGGCGAAATCGGACCCCATGTCCCCCGTCCTTCCTCCTGTTCGCCTGAGCCCACGACCGTAACGCCGGGCACTGACACTCCCTCGGCCCCGGGCCCCGGCCGTGGCCGGAAGTCGTTCCTCCGTCAGCCGGGTTCCCGGGGCCCGGCGCGGGCGGGATCGAAGCGCGGACCGGCCCCACCTGTATCGGACCGGGCCGATGGTCGATGGGGTCCATAAGGCTGAAACTCCCCGACCGGGCCCCGGCGCGGGCCCGGCGTAAACCTTGTCGGCCTCATCCAACTCGCTGAAGGGCCTTCTCGCGGTACTCCGCGACCTTCGAGCCGGATTGTCGGCGTGCCATCCGGCGCAGGACGATCGGAGCCAGGACGAGTCCGGCCAGGGCCCAAACGCCGAGTACGCCCAGGGTTTCCGCCCGCCGCCAGGACTCTCCGATCTCGATCACGGCCATGTCGTCGGGGAGCAGGGCGGAGCGCATGCCCAGCCCAAGCCAGTAGACCGGGAACACCTGGGCCGTCCACTGCAACCAGTCCGGCGACGAGGTGATCGGGTAGAAGATGCCGGAGACGCCGATCAGGGCCATCACCGGTACCGACACCGCGCCCGCCGCCCGGGGGCCGGAGACCAGGGCGCCCAGGGCCGCGCCGATGGACTGGGTGGCCGCGAGGCCCAGTACCAGGACCCACGCCAGGGTGAGCCAGGAGCCCGCGTCGAGTTGCAGACCGTCGACGAGGAAGGCGCCCGGGACGAAGAGGATCGCCAGATAGACCAGCGTCGAGCCGGAGGTGGTGACGAGTTTGCCCAGGAAGTAGCCGTGGATGCCGTACGGGAGGGTTCTGGCCCGGAGCAGGGTGCCGTCCTCGCGTTCGGCGGCGAGGTACTGGATCACCAGCAGCATACCCAGGGCGATGAACATCCCCAGAACGCCCGGCATCGCCAGGAGGCCCAGCCCGAATCCGGTGTCCCCGAACTCCCTGTCGCGCAGGAAGAAGACGGCCACCAGGGTCGCCACCGGCCACAGCAGCTGGTTGACCAGCTCGAACCCCGCGAACGCCTGGCGCAGTTCGATCAGCCCCCGGGCGAGGCCGGTACGTATCACGATCGTGACGGTGTTCATCCCACTCGCCCCTCCGTCCCCAAGGCGCCGGTTCCGGCCGGGTGGGACTCGGCCCGGCGGACGAGGGAGAGATAGGTGTCCTCCAGCGACGACCGATTGACCTCCAGCCCGCCGACGGCCCGGCCGTACCGCTCGAAGAGTTCCCGGACGAACCGGGTGGAGTCGGCGACCGACCGCGCATGCCGCCGTCCGTCCAGCGTCCAGCGGACCTCGTCCGCACCGGCGAAACGTTCGGCCAGTTCCGCGGCCGAGCCGTCGGCGACGACATGCCCCCGGTCGAGGACGACGATCCGGTCGGCGAGCTTCTCGGCCTCGGCCAGGTCGTGGGTGGTCAGTACGACGGTGGTCCCGTCGGCGGCGACGGGACCCAGGATCAGTTCGTGGAACGTCCGCCGGGCCTCCGGGTCGAAGCCGACCGTGGGTTCGTCCAGAAACAGCAGCTCCGGGCGGCCGACCAGGCCGATGGCGACATCGAGGCGGCGCCGCTGCCCGCCGGAGAGCAGCCGGATCCGCTGGTCGGCGTGGTCCGTGAGGCCCACCCGGGCGATCAGCTCCGCGACGTTCCAGGGCCGCGGGACCCCGGGGGCCGCGTAGGAGGTGTAGTACGTGGCCAGATGCGCGAGCAGCTCCCGTACCCGCCACTTCGCGTGGTCCCGCCAGGACTGGAGCACGATTCCGATCCGGGACCGCCAGAGTTCGCCGCCGGCCTCGGGATCGACACCCAGTACCCGGACCCGGCCCGCCGATCGCCTGCGGAATCCCTCCAGGATCTCGATCGTGCTGGTCTTCCCCGCCCCGTTGGGGCCCAGCATCACCAGGATCTCGCCCTGGTACGCCCGGAACGACACATTCTCCAGGACGTCACGGCTGCCGTAGCGCATCCGGAGACCGTCCACCTCCAGGGCGATTCCGGTCCGGGCCGTCATCGGCCACCCCCTCGTGCCGTATCGCGGCCCCGGGTTCGTAACCCTGGTACGGGGGCGGAGGTACGCGCCCTCACGAGGCGTCCTCCGTGCCGAGCGACGCCTCGACGCGGGCGCGCAGCTCCGGTCGGTCGACCCCGGCGAGCGACAGGGCGCGGGGCACGGTGCCGAACTCCAGCAGCAGGATCCCCAGAAGCAGATGGAGCGGGTGCAGTTCCCTTCGCCCGCCGGCCGTCGCCAGGCCGCGTTCCAGGGCCAGTTTGGCGGACTGGCCCAGCCGGGAAGGGGGCTTCGCCGACGCCGACGGGCGCGGCAGGTCCTCATCGGCGATCGAGATTCCGGCCGCCGCCAGGCTCTCCCGGAACTCCTCCCGCAGCGCCCGGTGGACGGCGTCGCGGCCGAGTCCGGCGGCTTCCAGCAGCCGTCCGGCGGCGCTTTCCCGGTCGGTCGCGACGGCCAGCAGCAGATGCTCGGCTTCGACGGTGGGCGATCCGGCCCGCCGGGCCTCGTCGGCGCCGGACTCGATCACGGTTTCGACATAGACGTCGAACTGCCGCCGGGTCACATCATCCTCCTCTTCAGTTCGACACCGAGGGCGATCAGCCTTCTGGCGTGCTTCTTGTGGACCGCCTGCCGGGTCACCCCCAGTGCCTCGGCGACATCCGGCCAGCTCCAGCCCGCTCGCATGGCCCGCTCCACCGCGGCGTCCTCCAGCTGATCGGCCAGGCGGCGCAGTGCCACCGCCGCGGCCAACTGCCGGGCGGGATCGTGCGATACGAGGCCGTCCTCCACACTCGTCATACGAGCAACTTAGGTTGACTGATAGGTGTTGTCAACGCAAGTTGCTCAGTACTTCCGGCGGAGCCGAGGGGGCCGACGCTTACCGCCGATCCGCCCGGCCCGCACCCGTCGGCCACGCCCGCGCGTCACCGCCCCGCCGCCGCGCCCTCCCCGCCGCAGGTCGTACGCCCGTAACTGCCCATCGCCACGGCGCGTTGGACATGCTCGCCGCCGACCGTGACCGTGCAGGTCGCCGTGGTGCCGCGTTCACCGAGGACGATCGAGACCGTCGGGGGAGTACCGGCAGGCAGGCGGACCGAGGTCCGCCAGGGCAGGGCGGCGTCGCGAACCACCGTCGCCGGAGCCGTGCCGCCCGCCGGGCGGAAGGTGATCTCCGCCGGTCCTTCCCCGGTGACCTCGTACGTCACCCCTACCGTCGGGACCGCCCGGGCGGGCGGGTCGTCCCCCGAGTCGCCCCCGCCGGACGACCCGTAGACGCCGTAGGCGACGGTCGCGCAGACCAGGGCCAGCGCTCCGGCGATCGCGCCCGACCGGCGCCGCGACCATCGGCCGCGTGGCGCCCGCCCCGGTCCGCCATCAGCCGCCTCCGAGGCGCCGATGTGCTCCGGTGTCGTCTCTTCCTCTTCCTGGACTTTGCTGGCTGAAATGACCGCCACCCGCCTTTCCCGGATCCCCGGACAGTCGACCCGCTGGATATACACCATGGCCCGGCCGAGGTGAAAGCCCCGGGCGAAACCAGGGCAATGCGCCGCTCCGGAAGCCACCTACTGCCCTAAATGTCCAGAGGGTTGACAGGTCGTCGGGCATATGCCGGATACTCTTCGCCGCCATGCCGGGATGGAAACGCAACTCCCTTCTCCCGGTGCGGTGGAAAAGGGTTTCAGCTGGACGGAAAACTCCGCTCCAGCTCATTCGGCGTGCCCGCTTTTCGCCGCTCCGGCGCCGGAGCGGGCCGTCGGAACGGAAGGACGTGAGGTGAGGAACCCCTACGGAAGATGGGTGTCCTGCCTGGTCGCAGCGGCGATCGCGGGCACTTTGCTACCTCAGGCGGCCCATGCCGCACAGACGTCGTCCTCGGGCAAGGATGACGGAAAAGGCGTGTTCGGTACCGTCAAGGGCTGGTTCTCGGACGATGACGAGAAGAAGCCGAAACGAGCCGAACCCCCGACCGGCGGGAAGATCGAGATACCCAGCCGGGAAAAGCTGGCCCGGGGCAAGAAGGCGCCACCCGCCAAGCGAATAAAGGAACTGGCGGAGCGAAGGACCCCACAGGCCAGGTTCTGGCAGCTTTCCGACGGCCGGGTCGAGGCCGAATTATCGGCCGCCCCCGTCTCGTACCGATCCGGCGCTTCCTGGAAGTCCGTCGACCCCACCGTGAAGGCGACCAAGGACAAGGGATTCGCCTTCGCCAACACGGCCAACGTCACCCGTAGCTGGTTCGGTACGGACCCGGGGCGGCTGCTCCGCTTCCAGGCCCCGACCGGCGAGACCGTCACCCTCGGACTGCTGGACGCGGCCCGCGGCGTACGGCCGTCCGCCAAGGGCGACACCGTCACCTACAAGGGCCTCGCCGGTGGCGCGGACGTCTCGTACCAGGTCGGCGCCGGGCGGGTGAAGGAGAACATCACCCTCACCAGGCGGCCCGCGAAACCGGTGTCGTACGTCTTCTCCCTCGACGCCGGGACCCTGCGGCCCACCGAACGCCGGGACGGCTCGATCGCCCTCTTCGGCGAGGACCCCGGCACCCCGGTCCTGGTGATCCCGCCCGCCTTCATGACCGACAGCCGGAAGGACCGTACCTCCCCGTACGGCAAGTCCTTCAGCCCGAAGGTGGCCCAGAAACTCACCCGGCACGGCAAGGGCTGGCGGCTCGCCCTCACCCCGGACGCGGCCTGGCTGGCCGCGCCCGAGCGGGCGTACCCCGTGGTCATCGACCCGACCATCACCATCGCCCCGTCCGCCTCGGTCTCCCAGGACGTGATGGTCCGCTCGGACCAGCCGACCACCAACTTCAACGGCACCTGGGAGATGGCGGCGGGCAAGACCAGCGCCACCGGGATCGCCCGCTCCCTGATCAAGTTCCCGCTGGACGAGATCCCGGCCGGCTCCAAGATCGACGCGGCCCGGCTCGGTCTCTACTACGACCAGACCCACACCACCGCCACCACCAATGTGGACGTCGAGATCCGCCGGGCCACCGGCGCCTGGGACGAGGCGACGGCCAACTGGAACAACACCAACGCCCTGGTGGGGGAGCAGTCGTCGACCACCGTCCAGCTCGACGACGGTGATCCCGGGACGGCCGCGGTCGGCGAATGGCCACGGGTCACCGGTACCGGTATCGGCGGTGACTACACCTACAACAAGAACGCCGCGACCGGTGAGTCGTACACCTATCAGCCGCAGGTGCACGAGACGGCCGACTACCGCGTCGAGGTGTACACCACGCCGCAGACCGACGGCGCCACCGCCGCCCCGTACCGGATCAACTCCGCCGAGCCCGTCCAGAACTACACGGTCGACCAGTCCACCGGGGCCGCGGGCTGGCGGCAACTCGGCACGACCCAGATCGACTTCACCAAGGGCAATACCGGCAACATCGTCCTCGGCGATACGGGCGACGCGGCCAAGCGGACCATGGCCGACGCCGTACGGCTGGTGAACGCGGCCCAGATCCGCAAGGACATCGGCGAGTACAACTCCTGGCACAACTTCGCCGTCGCCGACACCGTCCAGAAGTGGGTCAGCGGCACCGCCGCCAACCACGGCTTTGTGATCAAGGCCGTGAACGAGACGTCGACCGCGCCGCTCGGCGGGCCCGCGTACGAGGCCGGTGACTTCGACTACGGCGGCGAGACCTCCACGATCCCCCGGCTGACGGTCACCTTCGGCAAGGTCGGCACATCGCTGCGGTCACCGACCGTCATCCACTCCACCGGGCCCGAACTCTCCTGGCCCGCCTACACCAACACCACTGGGGACCCGGACCTCGATCTGGTCGACTACCAGTTGCACCGCTCGACGCAGCAGGTCTTCACCCCCTCGTCCGCCACCCGGATCGCGCCCGTCGCCCGGACGGTGACCCAGTACACCGACACCACCGCGGTCCCCACCCCGGACAGCCATCCCGAGGAGATCGGGAAGGTGTACTACTACCAGATCGCGGTCAGAACCAAGGACGGACAGCTCCTCGGTTCGCCGACGCGGCTGGTCGCCATCCCCAAGGCGGGCCGCACCATGCGGCTGATCCAGGCCGGACAGACCGACACCACCCTGTCGTCGGCCCAGCCGACCACCAATCTCAACACCATCGAACAGGGCGCGGTCGGCCAGCACTGGCTGACCGTCGGCAACAACTCCGCCACCTACGGCAAGACCCGGTCGGTGATCGACTTCCCGACCACCGCGATTCCGACCACGGCGACCATCCTCGAAAGCCGGATGTTCCTCTGGCGGAACCAGACCGAACGCACCGGCACGGCCAAGGCGCGCTACAACGTCCACAGCCTCACCCGGGAGTTCACCGAGACCGCGGCCACCTGGAACAACGCCAACGCCACCACGGCGTGGACGGCACCCGGCGGTGATCACTCGTCCGCCGTCGCCGACTACGTGCCCTCCTTCAACACCGACCTCGGCCGTCACTGGTGGGACGTCACCGGCATCACCCAGAGCTGGGTCCGGACCCCCGCCAACAACAAGGGCGCCCTGGTCAAACTGCACGACGAGTCGGCCACCGGACCGCAGGAACGCTCCATCTTCCTCTCCGCCGGGGCCCGCGACCCCCAGCTCCGCCCGCTGCTGCGGGTGATCTACGTCGACGCCACGGCGGAGAACACGTACTACGCGCCGCACACCCCGCACCGGATGACGACGAACACCGACTACACCGGTGCCGTCACGGTCACCAACACCACCTCCACCGCGTGGGCGGCCGGGGAGCGGGAGCTGTCGTACACCTGGAAACTCCCCGACGGCACCGATGTCACCACGACGGCCAACCAGAAGCGGACCCCGATCCCGGCCCTGCTGCCCGGCAAGTCGGCGACCGTGACCGCGGCCATCAGATCCCCCGACATCACCACCACCGGCAATGAACGCGCCGAGCACTACATCAACTGGGACATCCGCAAGGTCTCCGACGGCAGCTGGCTCTCGGCGGGCGCGGGCGGCATCCCGCCGCTCCGGCAGGACGTCGCCGTCGAGGATCTGAAGGCCCACCACCTGGGCCTGGAGAAGTTCTACACATACAGCGGAAAGAACACCGGCGCCGGGTCGACCTTGATGAACAATCTGGGCGCGGGCAACAGTGTGTGGTCCTACAACGCCTTCAGCAACCCGGGCCGCGGTCTGACCACCTTCGCCCGGTTCTCCTACAACTCGCAGGACACCTCGGACACGGTCCTGGGACACGGCTGGTCGGCCCAGGCGGCGGGGCCGATCAGGCTCGGCACACCGCTCGACTTCCATCCGCGCGCCAACCCGACCGAGATCCGGCTCATGGACGGCGACGGCACCTCACTTCTCTTCACGAGGCAGTCGGACGGCAGTTGGCGTGCGCCGTCGGGCGTCCAATACCGGCTGGTCAAGAAGACCGGTCTGACCTGCACTCCCGATCAGGACTCGATCTCCGACGCCTGGACCCTCACCCGGCCGGACGGCACCCGCTTCCGGTTCGGCTGCGACGGCTATCTCACCGAGACCGTCGACAACAACGGGAACAGCCAGGAGTTCGCCTACGAGGAGCGGGTCTCCAACAACCGGACCATCAAGTTCCTGGTCTATGTCACCGATCCCGCCAACCGGCAGTCGCTCACCATCGACTACTGGGAGAAGGGCGACGCGAGCTACGAGTACATCAATGACGCCGGTGCCAAGGTCTCCGGCACCAATCTCACCAACCCCCGAATCTACGATCATGTGAAGTCCATAACGGACGTCTCAGGGCGGAAGGTGTCCTTCCACTACACCGCCAAGGGAATGCTCGGCCGGATCACCGACGGAGAAGGGTCCAGCCAGCCCAAGGTCTTTTCCTTCACCTACGACACGGCGCAGAGCGATCGCAATGTGAAGCTCGTCCGGGCCGAGGATCCGCGCGGCAATGGAACGGCGCTGGCCTACCACGTACCCGGGGCGGGCACCGCCGTCATCGACAACTGGCGTACCAAGACCCTCACCGACCGGCTCCAGGGCACGACCGGCTACGCCTACGCGCCCAACGCGACCGACGCTACCCGCACCGATACCACCGTCACCGATTCCGAACAGCGCGTCTCCCGATATGTGACGGACGGGCACGGCCGGGGCATCCGGCACACCAACGCCGAATCCCAGATCACCAGATCGACGTGGGACGCCGACAACAATGTGGTGCTGCTGGAGGAGGCCAACGGCGCGAAGACGGCGTACTGCTACGACCAGAAGACCGGCTATCCGCTGTGGAAGCGGGAGCCGGAGCAGAACAAGACCGGTGTGCCCTCGGCCGCAGAGTGCGCTCCGGGTGTCTATCCGGCCAACGCGTCGACCTACGAGTACCAGACCCGGGTCGACGGCTTCTCGGCCGATCTCTTCCGCAAGACATCGGCGGAGGGCCGCGCCTGGCAGTTTACCTACGATTCCTTCGGCAATCTGACCAGGGTCACCGACCCCAAGGGCATCGCCACCCCGTCCGTACCGGACGACTACACAACCAAGTACGAGTACAACGCACATGGCCTGATGACCAAGGTGACCGACGCCAACGGCAATGTGTCCACCCACGGCGGCTTCGGGGCGCACGGCCTTCCGGCCACCGTCACCGACGCGCTCAACAAGACGACGACCTACGTCTACGACGAAGTGGGCCGTACTCGGGAGGTCACCGACGCGCTCGGCATCAAGACCACCCAGACCTATGACGTCTACGGTCGTCCCCTGGTGCTCAAGGCGCCCAAGGACCAGCAGGGCGGAGTGGTGATCACCACCCCCGCACCCGTCTACGACCCGAACGACAACGTCACCATCTCGACATCGCCGGCCGGCGCGGTCTCCACCGCGGTCTACGACGCCGCCGATCAGATTACCGAGGCCACAGCGCCGCAGGACACCCCGACCGCCCCGATCCGCCGGTCCCTGTACACCTACGACAAGGTCGGCAATCTGCTTGCCGCCGTGGAGCCCAAGGGTGCCCTGACCACGACGGATCCCGATGACTACCGGACCGTCAACACCTACGACAAGATCGACCAGCTGACGAGCGTCGCCAACCAGGCCGGTGACACGATCTCGTACGTCTACGACAACGTCGGCAACCTCGTCACGATGCGCGACCCGAAGAAGACCGCCACCCCGAACCCCGACGACTTCACCACCAAGAGGTCCTACGACCTCAACCACCGGGTCGTCGGCACGACGGACGCGGCTGGCCATACCACCACGCAGACCTATGACAAGGACTCCCTGGTCACCTCAGTCACGGACAAGGAGAACAACACCACCCACACCGTCTACGACGAACGCGGTGCGCGGACCGAGGTCCGGGCTCCCTACGAGGGCACCACGGTCCGGACCGCGAGGTTCGAGTACGACCAGGTCGGCAACAACGTCAAGACGATCACCCCGCGTGGGGTGAACACCTCAGCCCCGGACGACTTCGCCGCGGAGACCACTTACGACGCGCTGAACCGGCCGGTGCGCCAGTACCAGCCCTACGACCCGGCCGA
The DNA here is from genome assembly GCF_040641415.1 of Streptomyces sp. NPDC020875. Lineage (NCBI taxonomy): Bacteria > Bacillati > Actinomycetota > Actinomycetes > Kitasatosporales > Streptomycetaceae > Streptomyces > Streptomyces sp. NPDC020875. Next base: position 21,635 of record NZ_JBFADP010000035.1, read on the forward strand.
CCCCCGGTACAACCAGCGGGTCTACACCGAAACCGTGTACGACGCCGTGGGCCGGGTGAAACGGACGTCCCTGCCGCCGTCGGAGGGGCAGACGGTCCGCAACGACACCGACCACGAGTACTACGACAACGGCTGGATGAAGAAGTCCATCGACCCCTGGGACATCTCCACCTCGTACGACTACAACGAGCTCGGCCAGCAGACGGCCCGGACCATCACCTCGGCCAACGGCACCGCAACGCGAACCATGGGCTGGTCGTACTTCCCGGACGGAAAGCTGAAGACCAAGACGGACGACGGAGTGCCGGTCGGCAGCGCTGTCGTCGTCGTGGACAACTCCGACACCCAGAGCACTTCCGCGACGGGCGTCTGGACGAAGGCCACCACTACCGGCCAGCACGGCTATGACCATCAGACGCAAGCTGCGGGGACCGGCAGTGAGACATTCACCTGGAACCTCGACGTGCCCAAGAGCGGCACGTACACCGCCTATGTGAAGTATCCGCCGGTCAGCGGGGCGGCCACCGCCGCCAAATACACCTTCACCAAGACCGACGGCACAACCACCGACATAACCCGGAACCAGACAACGGGCGCCGGAACCTGGGTCTCACTTGGTTCCTTCCCTCTGACCCATGGCAATCAGGCCAAGCTCCAGCTGTTCCGGAACACCGTGGGCACGGTAGTCGCGGATGGTGTCAAACTGGTCCGCGACACCGCTGGTGAGACTGATGACGAGAGGCGCTCCTTCGCCTACGCCTATGACGTCAACGGCAATATGACATCGATCGACGACACTTCGACGGGCACCAAGATCGACGCCTATACGATCGCCTACAACTCCCTGAACAGGGTGGGGAAGGTGACCGAGGCGCTCGCGGGTCAGGAGAAGAAGTCGACCTCGTACACGTACGACGTCAACGGGCGGCCCGCCAATGTCACTCATCCCGATCAGTACTCCGCCTACACCTATGATCTGCGCGACCTCGTGGCCACGGTCTCGGTGGGCCGCACCGCGGCGGACCCCGCGCCGAAGCAGTCCTCGTACACCTACACGCCCCGGGGGCTGAGGCTCAGGGAGACCAAGGCCAACCAGAACACCGTCGACCACACCTACTATCTGAACGGATCTCTCAAGGGGCAGACGGAGAAGAAGGCCAACGGGACGCTGGTGGCCTCGCATGTCTACGGCTACGACGCCAATGGCAACAAGGCTCAGGACGTGGCGAAGAAGATGAACGCCGAAGCCCATACGTCCTACCTGGAATCAACTACGGACTACATCTACGACCCGGCCGACCGGTTGACCCGGTCGGTACGCACCGGCCACGGGGCGGGCACCGACACCTATGTGCACGACGACAACGCGAATGTCGTGAGCCAGACGGTCAAGGGCATAGCCACCACCTTCGCCTACGACCGCAACCGGCTGGTGTCGGCCACCGCGTCCGGCAGTACCTCGGTCTACTCCTACGATCCCTTCGGGCGGCAGAGCACGGTCACCCGGGGCGGCCAGGTCATGGAACGCAGCGTCTATGACGGCTTCGACCATGTCGTCGAGGCCCAGAAGCGGAACCAGGCCGGAGCCATGGAGACCACCAGGTACTCCTTCGACCCGCTCGACCGTACGGCCTCGAAGACGGAAGGCGCCAAGACCACTGACTTCACCTACCTCGGTCTGGCCGACGAGGTACTCAACGAAGAGGTCGCGGGCGCACTGCGCAAGTCGTATCAGTACAGCCCCTGGGGTGAGCGCCTGTCGCAGGTGAAGCACAACGCCGACGGCACCACCGAGGACGCCTACTACGGCTACAACAGCCACACGGATGTGGAAACCCTCACCGACGTGAACGGCAACACCAAGGCGACCTACGGATACACGGCCTACGGATCCGATGACATCCAGGACTTCACCGGGATCGACCGGCCGGACGCCGCCAACCCGGCACAGGAGGCGTACAACCCCTACCGGTACAACGCGAAGCGCTGGGATGCCTCATCTGGCACCTACGACATGGGCTTCCGGGACTACAGTCCGGGGCTGAACCGGTTCACCAGCCGGGATATGTACAACGGTGCTCTCGCCGATATGGACCTGGGGTCCGACCCGTACACCGGAAACCGCTACGCCTTTACCGGCGGCAATCCCACCAGTTTCATCGAAGTCGATGGCCACTTCAGTGTGGGCGATCTGGTGGACACCGCGCGTGAATGGGGTCGGAAAGCCACCAAATTCGGAGTCAAGAGAAATCCGGCCGGCCTGCTCATCGAGGGCGGAAGTTGGGTCTTCGGCTATGAGAACCCATTGGACACCGCGATCGACCGACTCTTCGACGCGGTGACACCGAAGCCCTTCACTCCGCGTGGTCGCGGCGGTTGTGGAGCCGGCTCGAGCGGCTGGCTCAATCTGGGCAAGAACGACAAGTCAAAGGGTGGGCGAGCTACGGGAATGGAGGCATGTCTCACTGAGCAGTATGTGAAGGAGAACAAGTCACGAGGGACTTCGACCAAGGTCAAGGAGGTCGCGCCGCCCGGGTATCAATGGGCGCGGCGGACAGCCGCATTCCACGGTCTGTCCAAGAGGAGAAACATCAACGCCTGCCATCTGCTGGCGGACACTCTGACTGGTTCGGGCACCGACCTGCGGAACCTCAGTACGTGCTCGCGTGGAGCCAACACCTATCAGGAGGGCTCCACTCAGGGCGAGAAAAACATGCGCAAGTATGAGACGGATGTCGAGAGTGCGCTGAAAGCGGGCATGACGGTCTACTACAAGGTCACTCCCAGGTACCAGGGCAACCGAACCGTGGCGGACGGATTCCACATGGAAGCCGTCGGTACCTACGCGGACGGCAGTGTGGGAATGATGTTCCAGGACATTGTTCCCAATGAACTCATCAATGGGCGCAATCTGGGTACGTACAATGATCCCAACACCGGTGATCCCGTGCCAGTCGGAGGTATGAATTGACCCATCTAGATGATTTGCGCTCACTGCTTCCCGTGCCCGAGGAAACACCCGAGCCGCTCGACTGGGGCGTGATCTCCGGTTCGTGGGGTCTGTCGACGTTTCCCTCGGACTTCCGGCAGTTCATGGCGGTCTACGGACCCGGCGCCATTGAGGACTTCTTGGAGATCTTGGCGCCGGAACCCTGGGACGAGCAGCAGGTCGGCGACGGCTTCTCGGCCGAGACCAGGACCGCGCGACTCACCTGGGACAAGGAACCGGAGAGGAACTTCGAGGTCCCTCCCGAGCCCCGGTTGATCGCCTGGGGAGTCGACGCCGCCGCCGATATCCTGTGCTGGGACGCGTCATTGAGCCATCCGGACGATTGGCCTGTCGTGGTCTGGAACCGCGGTACCGGTGGATGGTCTCGGTATGACATGGGGATGGCCGAGTTCCTCTTCCGGACGCTTCGGGCGGAATTCGACGAGTGTCCCCTGGGGGACACATCGTTGTGGGGAGTGGGTGAGGCCGAATTCATGAGTGCCGCAGACGAAGATTTTTAACTCTCTGACGTAGTAGTGCGAAGGATCGCGGGTGCCTCGGACTTGCCATGCCGAGGCGCCCGTTTCCGTTGCCGGTGACGACACTGCGCATGGCGCGAAGGGAGATCATATGTGGACCGAAAGACTGCTGGCGGCGACCGGGCGTCAGGATCAGCGGCTGGCATTGCCGTGGGGCCCGGTGGAAGCGGCGTTGAAGACGTCGTTACCCGAGGACTACAAGCGTATGTGCGACGCCTTCGGATACGGCACGTTCTGTGGCGTGTACTACCTGAGTTCGGTCGGAGATGAGGAGAGCGGAGACATCCTCAGCGATTGGCAGGTCTACCTCCGATCCGTTCCCGAGCCGGGATCCGAGAAGGCGGACACCTCGGAGTACGCGCCGTATCCGATCTATCGCCCGGGATGCGAAGGTCTGATTCCCTGGGGCGGAAATGACGCCGGGGACGAGATGTTCTGGCTGGCCGGATCCAATCCTCCCGAGTCATGGCCCACGCTCGTCCGCAACTCCGACTTCGGCCCGGGGGAGTGGTCGCGTTTCGACATACCGGTCTCGGAGTTCATGGGCCGGGCCCTGCTGGACCCCGATTTCGGTGCGTTCGGGATCGCGCAAGCCGTGCCACAGCCGTTCTTCGTCCCGGAGGGCTGATCGCCTCCCACCTGTGCTGGGGTTGGATCCGTGAAGGTCAGATAGCGGGCCAGACCCTTCAGACCCCGATGCGTGGCGGACCGTACGTCCGACCGCCGGGCCCGCAGCAGCCGGGCCGTCGTCGCCGTGTCGAGGCCGATGACGGTCCGGAGCAGGACCGCCCGCGCCTGGCGGTCCGGGAGGATGGCGATCAGGGACAGGGCGCGCTCGGTCGCGAGGGTCTCCAGCGCCTCCAGGGCGGTGTCCCGGGGGCCGGGGAAGTCGTGGATATCGTGGTCCAGCAGGGCCGTACGGGGGCGGCTCCGGCGGCGGCGCAGATGGTCGACGGCGCGGTGGTGCGCGATCGTCCTGGCCCATGCCGTGAAGCCGGAGCCCGAGCCGTGGAACCGGCTCAGGTCCCGCACGATGTCCAGCCAGCTGTCCGATGCCACGTCCTCCGCGTCCGGGCCCACCAGCCGGGAGAGATAGGCGAGCAACGTCGGCTGGACGGTCGCGTACACCCAGGCGAACGCCGTCTCCTCGCCCCGCTGGGCCCTGCGGACCGCTCTCTCCAGCGCGGCCTCGCGCTCCTCGTTCCGTACACCCACGTGGTTCCCCTCTCGGTGCGGGCGCGGCCCTCTCGGACGCTTCCCCTCCGGGAGGGCCGTCACGCTATCCCCGCGTGATGTTCGAGCCTCTCCGTCCGCTTATCCCAGCGGGCCGTCCGGCACGGCCCGAGTCATGGTGAGGAAGGTGAGTACGGATGCATCCCATCGTCGACCCGGTACCAACGGCACCTCAGATGCGGGAGTACGTCGCGGAGTTCGTGGACCGGGTGAACGCGCGGGCGCGGCTGCCTCTCGACTACTCGGTGAAGAGCCTGCGCGTCGTCGACCGAGTGGTGGACGGCCTGAGACGGGGAAGAGCCGGGCGGGCCCGGCCCGTGGAGACGCTGTTCGGCCTCGGCGCCTATGCCGGGGAGGTGATCGTCCGGCGGGCCGGCGGGTTCTGGGTCGACCTCGGCGCCGAGCAGCGGGAGCTGTTCGGTCAGCCGGTGGCCGTCCGGATGCCCGACGGGCGGAGCTGGAATCCGATCGGGAAGGTCGCGAAGCGGTTCGACTACGGCGCCGAGGAGTCGGTGGCCCTGCTCTATCTCCAGCTCCACGGGCGGCGGCGGGCCGGTGGACCGACCCATCCGGGCGGACCGGCCCGGCCGCCGGGCCCACCGAGGTAAAGGGCGGCGGGCCCGGGGCGCGGGGGAGCGCCGCCCGGCGCTCCGCCCGCTCCGTGACGCGCTCTGCGCGGCGCCCGGTTCAGGGGATGCAGACGACTCCCTGACACTGCGCCGCCTGCCCGTTGCCGGAGGCCCGGTTGCCGCCGCCGTCGGTGTTGCCCGGCTCGGCGTAGACGCCCCAGCCCTTGTTGTCGCGGGCGATGTTGCCCTGAAGGGTGTGGACGGACTTGGAGACGTAGACGCCGTCGCCCTGGTTGGCGGTGGTGGTGTTACGGATCAGCTGGTTCCCGGTCCCGGCCGGCGCGTCGCCGACGGCATGGATGCCCTTGGAACCGTTGCGGCTGGCCTGGTTCTCCCGGACGTCGTTGTTGCGGGAGAGCCCCAGGCTGATCCCGTCCCCCGTGGTGTCGCTGGCGATATTGGTATGGATCAGATTGTTGTTGGCCGAACTGAGTTCGATCCCGCCGGTGTTCCGGCTGACGTCGTTCCCGGTGACGGTGTTCCCGTGGGCGGCTTGGAGCACGATCCCGCTGTCACCGCTGTTGTGCAGGTTGTTGGAGAGCAGCCGGTTGCCGGTGGAGTCGGCGACGACCAGCCCGGCGTCGGCGCTGCGGACGGACGAGTTCCCCTGGAGCAGGTTGTTGTCGGAGCCGAGCCGCAGGGTGATCGCGGCATCGCCGCTGTCGCCCGCCGTATTGGCGAGCAGGGTGCCGCGGTCGGCGTTCTCCAGCGCCAGCGCGGAGCCGCCGCTGCCGGTGATCCGGTTCCGCTCCAGCCGGTTGTCGGGCGAGTTCCGTACGACCGCGCCCAGGCCCTGGTTGTTGGTGAGCGTATTGTCGGCGATCAGATTGCCGCCCGTTCCACCGGTGATCGCGATACCGCTGTGGCTCTGCCGGTCGACGAGATTGTTGCGAACCGTGTTGTTCAAGTGGGCGCTGTTGAGTTCGATTCCGGAGAACTCATTGTTGTGCACGGTGAGTTTCTCCACCACATTGCCCGAGGTCCCGGCGTTGAGCCGGACCCCGTAATCGAACTGCTCGACCCGCGCGGCGGTCGCGGCACCGTTCGTGACGGTGACCCCGGCGAATCCGTTGTTGCGGATCCCGGTCCCCAGCCCGATCCCGTCGACGGTACGCCCATTGAGGTCGATGGTGATCGCACCGGCCCCGACGACGATCCCGTCGCCCGGACAGTTCAGCAGGTCGGCGGTGAGTACGACACTGGTGGTCACGGTCTGCCCGCAGGTCAGCACCGTTGCGTGGGCCGACTGCGCGGGCACCGCGACCCCGACGAGCGCGGCGGCTCCGACGGCGGCGAGCCATCTGGGGGAAGCTGTTCCGGAAAGGCGGATCATGTCGAGACCCCATTCCCTCTGTCTTGGCTTTCCCGATCACCCACGGGCCGGTCCGGCCCCCGGGTACGGCGACGAGGCGGACGGCCGCCTCTCCCGACAGCGTCAAGGGAATGAATTACATGGGCTATGAATCGGCAAAGAATGACCAAAGTCGGGTGAAGGCTGACCGAATAGCCTGCCGGTCGGATGGATTTGGTATCCGGGTGATCGCGTTCTTGTCGCCTCGGGGATGGAAAATGATCTCCGGTAATCACGGATCAGGCCCCCGCCGGTAAGGCGGGGGCCGTCCGATCGACTACGGGATGGTGCCTACTCGTCCGCCTCCGGGTCCTCCACGGAGTACATGGGCAGATCCTCGATGCCCAGGACGCGCATCAGCGGCATGGTCGGGATGAGGTACCGGCCACCGATACGGAGAACGGTGCAGGGGAACTCGTCCCGGCGGATCAGCCGGTATCCGGTCGTCGTGCAGATGCCGAGCGCTCGAGCCGCCGTCCGGAGATCAACCGCGACCGGCAGGTCGAACAGTTCGGTGAAGCCGAGTCCTCGGCGGGGAGGGGTGGTCACGGGCGCCTCGCCGAGGGACGGATGGGCAGGGTGCCGACCCGGCGTCGCCGGGATCGCCGTCGACGGTGCGGGCGGCAGCTCGTCGCGCCGTCCCTGCCGTCGGTCGCCGTCGTCGTGTTGGTGCCGCTCCCGCCACCGGTCAGAACGCCCTCGCGCAGATGCTCGGGCCGGACGCGGAAGCGCAGGGAGGCTCGCAACCCCTCCGGTCCGTCCGGCCGGTCGACCTGTACCTCCAAGATCTGAGGATCCGGTGCGGTGTCGGCCGGCTCGCTCGGCGGGACCACGGCCCGGTCCTGTGTGATGCGCTCCACCAAGGTCGACGGCTTCTCCCGCAAGCCAGCTCGGGCGAAGGTCCATGCCCTGGTGCGGGCCGTCCTGATCAGCGGAGAGATGCAGGAGTGGTTAGGGTTGTCGGTGGCCGCCAGCTCTTCGAGGAGGGCCAGTGTCATCTCGGCCTCCACGTCCGACCGGTCGGCGCGCAGCCGCAGGCAGACCCGGTGGGCCGTGCCGGTGAGCCGGGGCAGCAGCAGCCAGATCAGCAGCAGCCTCCCGGTTCCCTCCAGGGTGCGATCCGCTCGCGCGGTGTCGAGTACCGCGTCCCAGAGCGGACCCGAGGTCCACGGGTCGGCGTCCGGGCCGTTGAGGGCCGCGTACACCTCGGTGGGGGTCATCCGGACCGGTTCCGTCTCCGGGGTGCCCGGGGCGAGGTGAACCAGGGCGTTGTCCTTCACCTGTGGGTCGGCGAAGTGCTGCCGTACCGAGGCGAATACGCTGGCAGGTGGGGATTGAATCATGAAATATCCTGTCTTCAGCCCGAGGATGCTCCGGGCGATGAGCAGTGCATGGGTAGCGGTGGTGAAGCGGCGTCCCGACATGGAGATTCCGGCAAATCGGGAATCAGCCCCAGGCGCCTCACTTTTGAACTCGTGAGGACACCCCTGTACTCGCCGATATCGGTGCGATAGGCCCCGCCTTGAGCGCGTTGGGGGCGCGGCGGGGTCGGTTACCGAGTGGGGGAGGGTGCCCGCCCCGAGGCGGGCACCCTCCGGCAGATTGGACTCAGGCGCTGTCGGTGGACGGCGCGTCGGGGGCGTCGGGGGCGTCGGACCGCGGCACGGCCGGGGCCGTCCCTTCGGGGGCGACCGCCGTCCGGCGGCGACGGCCCGAGGGGTAGCCGGGGGACCGCCGCAGGCGGTTCAGCCGGCGATTGCGCTGGCGGTTTGCCATGTTCTAGGAGGTTCCTTTCTGATGGGGAAATTGATCCGCATTCGCCTGTTCGGCGAGCGGCTGATGCCATCGTGCCCCGGTTGCCGGAGCGGCCGCGGACCGAAAACTGAGGCAAAACTGAGGCCCGGGGGCGTGAAGGAGCGGATGCGTGTGAATCCGGCGACGGCTGCGTACACATCAAGAGGTGCGGCCGGGGACGGCCCTGCCGCGGTGCGTGCCGAAGGAGAGCGATGGACGGGCGGGTGCTGGGTCCGGTGCGGGTCGAGGCGGAGGACGGACAGGTGGCCGGCGCCGCTACCAAAGCGGGGGCGCTCTTCGCGCTGCTGGTCACATCGCCGGGGCTCCAGTGCGACAGGAAGGAGATCGCCGAGGTTCTCTGGGAGGGCGCCGAGGTCACGACGGGCCAGGTAGATCGCGTCATCTCGGTTCTGCGTAAACTCCTCGGCCGACAACTGTTCCCGTTCAGCGGCAAGTCGGGGTTCGTCAGGCTTCGGCTGCCGGAGGCGAGCGTCGACTATCTGCGCTTCCGGGCGGGATGCGAACGGGCCGCCGCGGTGCCGCTGCCGGAGCGGGTCGAGGCGCTCCGCACCGCTTTGGCCGAGTGGGCCAGCGATGATCCGTTACAGGGGCTCGGCGTCGGCTTCCGGGAGATCCGGGAACGACTGTGGGCCGAGCGGATCTCCGCCGGGTGCGAACTGCTGGCTGCCGCGCAGTCGCCCGAGTACGAGCAGCTCTTCCGTGCCGAGTCCAAGCTGTGGTTCGACCGACTGCCCACACATAATGTGATCTTCCGGTACTACCTGCTGGCGCACGGCGAGTACACGCCCGATGAGGAGCGTGAGCAGCTCATCAGGCGCTTCACGGAACGCGGCGGACAGCTCGACTCGGATCTCCAGCACGTCATCGACCGGCTGCGAGGAGACCGACCCCGATCGGGGGGTACGGCCTTTCTCCCGATCCCGGCTCAATTACCCGCCCGCAAGCGCTACATCGTCGGACAGAGCGAGCTGGTCGACGAGCTGGTGGACTACGTGTGCCAGGAGCAGGACGCAGGCAGGGCGGCGCTGGTCGTGCTGAGCGGTATGGCGGGTGTGGGCAAGTCCACCGTGGCCGTCGATCTCGCGTGGCGTTTGCAGGACCGGTTCCGTGACGGGGTCCTCTATGACGAACTGAACGGCTTCGCCGACGGAGAAGCCGGGCCTACGGCGCCGGAGCTCGTCCTCGACAACTTCCTCGCGGCTCTGCCGCCCTACTCCACGGTGACCGGGTTGCCGGGCAAGAGCAAGGCGCTGCGCTCTGCCCTGGCACGTCGTTCCATGCTCGTCGTCCTCGACGACGCGTTGAGCGCCGAGCAAGTGAGGCCGCTGCTTCCGGGCGCCGACACCTGTGCCGTGATCATCACCAGTCGCAATGATCTGGGCGGCCTGTGCTCCAGGACGGAGGTGCACTCTCGAAAGGTGGAGCTGTTGTGCAAAGAAGATGCCTTGGAGCTGCTTCAGGTGAAGGTACCCGAAGCGGACCGGAGGAATTTCGACTCGGAGTTCAAAGAGGTCGTACGTCTCTGCGGCAGGCTGCCGCTGGCACTCACCGTAGTGGCCCAGTATCTGAAGTACCGTCCTGTGCAAGCCATCCGCGGGCTGGTGCGGGAAATGCAGGCAGAGGAGTCCTGGCTCGGCGCTCTGGATCTCCCGGAGCATGAAATGTCGGTCCGCGTAGCCTTGAAAAGCTCCGTCCGGGCACTCACCGAGTCGGCCAGGCTGCTGTTGTGGCAGCTCGCCATTCACCCCGGCCCGAATATTTCCTGGGAGACGGTCACGGATGTGGGTTCGGTGAAGGAGGGTGCCTCCCCGGACCGGGCTCTCGGAGAACTCGTTGCGGCCAGTCTGTTGGACAAGCAAGGTGACGGATACCGGTTGCACGACTTGGTGCGTGTCTTCGCCCGTCATCATATGGATTTGATATCTCCCAGGGAAAAGGAGGCGCTCAAGGAGGTCACCGAACGGCAGATCCTGGAATGCCAGTTGCACAATGTCCGAGCATGTGACCGGGTGCTCGACGGCCAGCGGATCCTGTCTGTGGGGGAACCGCGGGGAGTCACGCTGATCGCCCCCGAGGATCTGCGACAGGCGATGACATGGTTGGATCAGGAGTACGAGACGTCTCGACGCTGTATCGATCTCGCCGTTGACCAAGGGCACGCACGGTACACCTGGCTCCTGCCGATGTCCCTGGTCACCTATCAATGGCGACGTCATCGCCTCGACGACGCGCTGCGGGATCTCCTTCGGGCCGCAGACGCGGCGGAGGCGGTCGGCTCGCCGGTCGAGTGCGCCATGGTCCACCGGATGCTGGCTGGAACGCATTGGCATCGTAGGGAATTCAATCAAGCCGCCGGTCATCTGCGGCGGGCGGTGTTCCTCAGCAGGCAGGACGACAGCCCCGGCGGACGACTCAGCCTGGCGCGGTCGCGCTACGCGCTCGGTGTCACCCTGCGAAAGCAGGGCGAGGAGGCTCCTGCCGAGGACCAATTCCACCATGCCCTGATCTTGTACCGGGAGACGGGTGACTTGGTGGGGGAGGCGGCGACGCTGAACGGTATCGGGGCGATCCACAACGACCGGGGCGACTACGACGAGGCGCTCGGCTGGTGCGGGGACGCCCTGCGGGTGGTCGAACGAACCCCGGAGCGCGGTGGACTCGCCGATGTGCTGCACACCCTCGCGAAAGTGCACCTCGCCCGCTCCGAACGGGACGAGGGCATCAAGCTCTATCGGCGAGCCTGCGACATCTACCGCGAACAGGAGTCCTGGCCGGCCGAGGACAAGGCGCGACGACTCTTCGCTGAGGTTTTGTTGACCGCCGGGAGCAGGGACGAGGCCGTGAAGGAACTGGAACGGGTCTTGGTGCTCCGGCAGCAGATGGAAGGCATGGACACCGAGGAGATCCGCGAGGCCCTGGAGGCCCTTCGCTGACATCACCCCTCGCCGGATCCGGTGTCAGAGCCGAGGTGCGCGGGTGCGGTAGTACTCCGTCGGATCCGGGCGCAGCGGCTTCCGCGGCCGTTCCGAGTTCGGTCCGGGGAGATACGCCCGGATCTGCTCGAACACCTCGCGGACATCTGCCGGACGGTCTTCGGGTTCCCACTGAACCATTCGCAGCGCGAGGTCGCGGAATTCCGGAGGAATGGAATCGAGGTGCGCGGGTGGTAATACCGGATATCCGCGGCGTACGCGTCGTTCCAGCCCGCCGTAGGGCAGGCGTAACACTGTCATCTCCAGCAGCATGCAGCCGAGACCGTAGATGTCGGACCGCCCGTCGAGACCCTGGCTGTTCATCTCCAATTGTTCCGGGGAGGCGTATCCGGTAGTTCCGATTCCTTCCGGTGTCGCATTTCCGATCCGGGCGGCAAGCCCCACGTCGATCAGTCGCAAGCGGCCGTCGGGTTGGACGAGCACGTTCTCGGGTTTCAGATCACAGTGGACCAACTTCGCCCTGTGCACTTCCTGGAGCGTCTCGCAGAGTTGACCGATGATCGAGGCGATGGTGCCGGGATCCTTGACCGGCCTTCTCTCCGTCAGGACATCGCGAAGCTGACGGCCCTCGATGAGTTCCATGACCAGGCAAGCGTCCTCCTGATACGTGCCGGTCGCGATGAGTTCCGGGATGCCGCCGAATCCGCTCAAGGACAGCATGAGACGGCCTTCTTCAATCAGTTTCTCCCCGTACTCCTCGTGTTCGGCCCATGTGTCGATGCGCCAAGGCATCTGTGTCTTCACTGCCACCTTTTCGCCGGTTGCGCGATCGCGCCCGACGTAAAGATCGCCGTTTCCCCCGTCCTCGCTGAGCCGACCCAGCACCTCGTAGGTCTCTTCGATATCCCCGATGTCCCCGCCCATGACCACCTCCGTTTCCCGGCTCGACCCGAGCCGCTTTCCCCTTCCCGAACAAAGGAGCTAGCGATGTCGCAACCCTGGCTGCCTCCCGACGGAGTGCGCCGAATGTCCGAAGTCATCACCGTAACCGTCGGCATGTTCAAGCGGGGCGAGTTCCGCTGTCCGGCCGCCGACGCTCTCAAGGCGCGTGGCTATCTGCCCGTCGAACCCGCGCCGCGCCGCCGTGAGAGGCTGGAGCACTTCACCCTCGGTCCCTTCATGGCCGCGTGCGACGACCGGGCCCGCCGCGACGGCTCCCGGGGCCCGGGGGAGGGGTCGCGTACCGCCCCCTCCCATGACGCGCTCCGGGCCTGGACCGCGCACGGGATCGCCGGATACGAGGCGGCCTTCCCGGCCGATCCGGAGCGGCCGCTGGCCGAGGTCGCCGAACGATGGGTCTACCGCTACCGGCTGACGGGGCCGGACGCCCGGCGCGCGGAGGAGTACCGGTTCGCCGTTTGGGGGCGCTGTCTGGCCTCGGCCGACGGCACGCACCGGGAACTCCGGCTGCCCGTACACCGGATCGGCCAGAGCCCGCCGCCCGAGGCGTTTGTCGCCGCCGCCGCGCTGGTTCTCGCCGAAGGCGGTCCCGGGCCGCTGCCGGAGTACGTACGGATCGTGGAGTTCGCCCTCCTCGACGGGCGTACCCGGGAACTGTTCAGCGGCAGCCGGGCCCAGGCGCTCGCCCTCTACCGGACCCATGGCCCCGGCGCGCTGGCCGACATCCTGCACGGCCGGGAGTACCGCCCCGGTGCCTCGTGCGCCCAGTGCCCCTTCGTGAGGGTATGCCCGGCGTTGCGCGCGGCGCCCGGACTGCTGGGGGTCGAGACCCCGCAGGGGCGGCCGCGGCGTACCTGGTCGGTGACGAACGGCCGGAACTACCGTGCCTGCCCGGCCCGTGACCACATGCGGCGACTGCGGCTGCCCGCGGCGGACTCCGTCGAACGGGAGGCCACGGCCGAGCGGGGCCGGGCGCTCCACGCCTATCTCGCCGGTCGGCACGGTGCAGGAACACCCGGGCCGTGCTCCGCGGACGTACCCGAACAATGGGTGCCCGAAGAATTCGATCTGCCCGACGAAGAGCGCGTTCTCGGGGTGTGGCTGCTGCGTCGGCATGCCGCGGTCTGTCCGCTGCGATATGTGCGGGACGGGGCTGACGTACGGACCGAGCCGCGGGTGGTACGGCATGACACCGCCGCGGACGTCATCGTGCTGGCGGCCCCCGATCTGCTCTACCGGGACGGCGACTCCTGGGTTTGGCGCGAGACCAAGACCTCTGTGAGGGAGCGGCGTTCGAGTCGTCCGCTGGTGGAGCTGTATCCCCAGCTCGCCCTGGGGGTGCTGCTGGTCGCACGGGGGGATCTCGGGGGTTCGCGGGCCCGGGCCCGGGTCGAGCTGGAGGTACTGCGGCCGGGCGGCGCCGATCTGGAGATCGTCGACCCGTTCGTCGCCGCCAACCGGAGCGCGGCCGAGGAGACCGTGCGGGATCTGGTGACCGGCTGGTACGGCGACGATGCCTACCGGCCCCAGCCCGGCCCCGCCTGCGACCGGTGCGCGACCGCCCGGTGGTGCTCGGCGACGTCCTCCGCGAAGGCGCTCGCGTGAGGGCCCGTACGGCCGGACGGCCGGGTCCCGGGCCGGGCGGTGACGAGGCGAGTACGGCGGGCACCCGGCTGTTTCTGGCACTGGCCCGGGTAGTGGCGGCGATGGCGGAGATCCGGGGCGTCCGTTCGTTCACCCTCCCGTACCCGAACGCCGCCCAGCACGCCCTGGATCGCGCGGTGACCCACTGCCTCGACATCGGGGAAGCCCCGCCGAGGAGCCTGCCGGAACTGTTGCGGTGGTGCCGGGTCCGGACCTCGGACGACCGGCTCTTCGGAGTGCCCGCGTCGCTGGTCACCCCGGGTTCGACACTGGTCCACCCCGTCGGCCTGTTCCCGACCCGGACCTGCCTCGAAGCCGCTTCCCACGGCGAGCCGGGTGGAGTGGAACGGGAGGCGCACACCCTGCTGGGTGACCTGGCGGACCGGTGCGGATACGACGAACGGTTCCGCCGGTGCCGTAGCTTTCTCGCCCGCCACCCCGTGGTACAGCAACGGGACCGCTTCGGACCGGGCTGGAGCACCTCCGTGTGGACCCGGGTCAGAGGGCTCTACCAGCCGCTGCCCACATCCCTCGTCGTCGACGGGCTGGCGGTGCGCTGTCCGGTCTGCGGACTGCCCGCCCTGCCGGGCCGCGGCGGCCGGACACCCCTCCCCGGGCAGCGGACGGCCGACGACGAGATCTGGTGCGAAGGGGAGAGCTGCCCGCGCGACGCGGACTTCGAACTGATCCGTGAACCCGAGGAAACCCTCGTCCTGCGGCGGTCGCTGCGGGCGTTCCTCGTCCTGCCGTACCGGGTGGAGACGGCGGCGCTGAAGGCCCTCGCCGGGGCCGGTATCGAGTACGGAGCGTTGCCCGGCTCCTCGGGCGGCTACCACCTCCCGGCGGCCGGTACCGGCACCGTCGACCTGCGTATGTACGACCGGACGCAGCCGGGCCTGCTCGCGGCCCGGCTCGCCGAGAGCCCACCCCTCGCGGATCGCACCTTCGTCGTGGTGCCCCCGCGCCTCGCCGCCCGGGACGGCTACCGCGCGGCCTTCACCGCCGCGCTGCCCGGCCCCCTCAGGGAGCGGCTGGTACTCACCGCACCCGACGACCTCGTCCGCCGGATCGGCTCGCCGACCGGCGGCGGCATTCAGACCGACCGTCCGAACCAGGAAGGAACCACCGACGATGCGTAGCATCACCCCACCCCTGACCGAGGTGATCGCGGCGCTCCGGAACTATCTGGGGCCCGCCGTGAGCAGACCCGACCTGGAGACGTTCTGCCAGGTGGAACTGGGCCTGCTGCTGCAGCGGAAACTGATGCCCGGCACCCCCGCGGGCAGCGCCTGGGTGCTGTTCAGCGGCTACGGGTTCGCGGCGGCGTACGGAGTCGAACTGCCCCCGGACGCGGGCCACACCCTTCGCGTCGCCCGCTACTCGCTGTGGACCCTGCGCCGCGGCCGGGCCTGGCGCGAGGCCCTCGACAGCTATCAGCGGTTCGACCGGGCGATCCGGCTGTACGACGTCCCCGACGCCGAGCGGCCCGCTGACCGCCGGGAGGTGTCGGTGGCCGGGGACCGCGTCCCGGCGTACGAGGAACTGCTGAGGACGGCCCCGCCCCTGGCCGGGAAGCGGATGGCGGTCGCGGGCCCGGGGCCGCACGCCTTCCCGGTCAGCCGCTCCCTGGCGGTGGTCGATCTGCCGGCCGTGCCACGTACTCCCGTCGTCGCCCACGACATCGATCTGGGACCGGCGGGCGACGGCGAACCGCTGCGGTTCACCCGAAAGGCGCTGGAGCGGACCGCGGCCGAGATGGACGCCGTGTACCGCCGGACCGGGCGGAAGAACCCGCCCAACTGGCAGCAGCGGCTCCAGGACTTCGAACTGTCCGCCAGGGCCGAGGAGGGCGGCACTTTCCGCAAGGAGCACGACTTCGCGTTCACGGTCGACGGGATCCAGCATCTGCTGGGCATCGTGGGCGCGGGCAAGAGCACCCTGCGCGACATCATCGCCGTCCATCTCGCGAAGCTCGGCCGACGTACCACCGTCGTGGTCGCCGATGTCGCGGAAGTCCTGAAACTGGTCGAACTTTACAACCTCTACACCGACGGGAAGGCGGCCCCCGTCATCGGCTCCGCGGGCCGGGAGCGGCACGCCCAGCGGCTGCACCGGCGGCTGGCGGGCCGCGGTGAGCACCGGCTGCTCGCCCACGACGAGTCCGCCTTCGCCTACCTCGGTACGTCGTGCGCGCTCAACGCCCACCGGCAGGCCACCGTGCCGTCCGTCGAGCCGATCGCCTACAACGAGGCCCCCTGCGGACGGCTGTCGCAGCCGTCGGACCCGGGCCGCCGAACCCGGTCCGGGAAGTCCTCGCCGTGGCAGCGAACCCGGATGGCCTGCCCGTACTGGTCGGTCTGCCCTCGGCACCACGGAGCCCGCGCACTGGTCGACGCGGAGATCTGGGTCGCCACCCTGCCCGCCCTGATCGACTCCGAGCCGCCCGGCCCCCAGAACCCCGAGCGGATCCGCTATCTCGAACTCGCCTGCCGACGCAGCGATCTGGTGATCGTCGACGAGGCCGACCGGGTCCAGATGCATCTGGACCAGACCTTCGCCCCGGCGGCCGTACTCGCCAGCGACGAGGACAAGGGCCTGATCGACCAGCTGACCCGGCACAAGATCCGGGAGCTGGCGGTGAGCGGACGCACCCAACTCTCCGAACGGGACGTGGAGACCTTCTCCGCCGCGCTCAACACGGCCAACACCGCGACGGACCGGTTGTACGCCATGCTCGTCGGCGACTACGACCTCCGCTGCTGGGTCAGGACGGGCTACTTCAGCGCCTGGACCCTTCAGCTCGGGCTGCTGGACGAGCGCTATCCGCTGCCCGAGGCCGAAAACGAGGCCGAGAACGAGGACGAGGACAGCGCCCCGGGACACCCGAACCAGGCTCCGAGGGAGGCGCTGGGCAAACTCTTCGACGCGTTCCGGGACAACCCCTTCGGCGACCGGCGCCGCCGCACGGAGCAGGACTTCAGCCGGCTGACCGTACTCCTCAACGAACTGCTGCACACGGGCACTCCCGAGAACACCCGACGCCGGGTGATCGAGGCCATGGACGACATCTTCCGGCTCGACCCGGCCTTCATGGAGGCCCGCCAACGGGCCTACGAGGAAGAACTCGCGACCTGGCAGCGCACACAGGACGAACGGCGGAAGCGCGGCAGGCCCGCCGCCCGGACACCCCGGCCGCCGAAGTCGCCGGAGCAATGGCGTAAAGAACTCGCCACCCGCTTCGAGTTCACCCTGCTGCTGAGCGCCCTGGAGCCACCGCTCGCCATGATCAACGCCATGTGGCCGCGGGCCGAGGCCGCCCTGGCCCTCGGCTACAACCAGATGTACCGGCGGCCGATCGACTACGGCCCGATGGTGCCCGAGGCACCGATGGGCAATGTGCTGGGATTCCAGTTCCGGGTCTCCGGTAAGGACGAAGGCGGGATCCGCAGCGGGGAACTCAGCTTCTTCCGCTGCAGCGGTGTCGGACGTGAGCTGCTGCGCGCCATGCCGCACCTCGCCTCCGTGGACGGCAGGCCCGGTACACATCTGCTGCTGATGTCCGGCAGCAGCTGGGCCGGCGCGTCCAGCCGCTACCACGTCTGCGTACCGGTCGGGGTCATCATCCAACCGCCGGCCGCCACCACGGAGCGGATCGCCGCCGAGAGCACCATGCGCTTCGAGTTCGTGGACGACGCCGACGGCGACGAGAAGGTGCGGCTGTCCGGCACCGATCCCGAGGCCCGCCCCGGGAAGCTGCGCCGGATCGCGGAATATCTGGGGGAAGGCGGCTACGACAGCCAGGAAGGCGGGCCGCTGGAGCGCGAACTGCGGTCGCTGCCGACGGGGCGGGACCAGATCCTGCTGCTGGTCGGCAGCTACGCCGAGGCCCGGGTTGTCGCCGACACCCTGCACAACCTCAACACCCGCTGGCAGAACAAGGTGCTCTGTCTCGTCTCGGACGACGAGGAGATCGCCCCGGGCGACGACGAACCCTCCGTCCACCGCGCCCGCACCCTGCGCCGCAGCGACGTCGAGCAACTGCGGGATCTCGACGCCGACATCCTCGTGGCACCCCTGCTCGCCGTCGAACGCGGCCACAACATCCTCAACGAGGAGGCCGTGGCCGCCATCGGCACCGTCTACTTCCTGGTCCGGCCCAACCCGCATCCGGACGATCTCTCGCTCGCCGTCCACGCGGTCAACGACTGGATCGTCCGCGCCGTCACCGGCGGCGATTTCGACACCTGGGTACGCGGGGCCGACACGATCGAGGAAGGCGCCGCCGAGGTCCGCGGCCGGGCCCGCTCCCGCTGGTACCAGGTACTCGAACGGTCGATGGCGTGGAGCCGCCTCGGTGACGAACGGGAACGCGTCACCTGGGATCTGCTGGTCCTGATGTGGCAGGTCATCGGGCGGCTGCTACGCGGCGGCGTACCGGCCCAGGTGGTCTTCGTGGACGCCGCCTTCGCCCCCAACCGCGCCGCGACACCCCCGCACCCCGACACCCCCGAGTCCAGCCTGCTGCACAGCGTCCTGGACGTACTCGACCCCTACTTCGACAGCGGTACGAAACCCCCGGAGGAGCAGTTCATCGCCCGGGCCCTCTACGAGCCGCTGCGCCGGATGCTCACCCGGCTGCTGACCGACGGTGACACCGACGACCCGGTCCACCCCGAAGAACGGCACCCCGCCTACTAGGAGGCGACCTCGTGTATCCCACCATTCGCTCCACCGCCTATGAACCCGACCCCCGCCATGGACCGTGGCGGGAGGAGCCGTACGTCCTCCGGCTCGGCGAGGACCTGCACACCGAACTCACCCGGATCCACACCCGGCCCGGCGAAGAGGCGGACCGTATCCGCCACCTGCCCGTACGGCGGCTCAACTCCATGCTCCAGGCGATGGCGCCGGGCGTGGTCGCGACCGGTCGTGGTGCGGGCTCGGACGGTCGGCTGCCCTGGCTCTACTCACGCGAAGTCGTCCCGCCGGAGGTACTCGCGCCACTGATCGGTACCTGGGCCGCCGGACTCGTACCGGATGAGGACGACGACGGCGCGGAGCTGGAGGACCGGCTGCTCACCGACGACCCGGCCGCTCCGGGCCTGCTGCCCCGCTGGCAGACCGAGCCGATCGACCTCACCGAAACCACGACCTCCGCGGGCGGAACCGCCGAACCCGCCCCGCGTCTCTACCATCTGCTGCCGGAGTGGATCGCCTTCCGGCTGGCCGCCCGCCCGTTCCGGACCGGTGGCGTCACCCTCCGCTTCCGGGTCGAGAGCACGGCGGACGGAACCAGGCTCGTCTCCTGGCCGCCCCAGCGGTACGAACACCGCAAGCGGACCTGGTACTACTCGGCCTGTCTGAGCATCACCGTCCACACGGTTCCGTTCGCCGACCGGTTCCGGGTCCATGTCTCCACCCAGGTACGCCGGTGGGCCACCCGGTTCGACCTCCGCCCCCGTCAACTCGGCGGGGCGACCGTCCTGCTGGACGCCCCGCTGCCCTGGCCCGAAGGCCCCGACCGGGGCCATCGGCTGCTGGTGAACACCCTCGGCTACGACCGGCGTCGCCAGGCACTCGCGTGGCGCCGGCGCAGCCCCGTACTGCTCATGCCCGAACTGGACATCGTGCGCCGCTATCCGGAGCCCGAGGAACTCTTCACCGACCCGGAGCGCTGGCTGAACGGGTCCGGGGACGTGGCGGCGGGGATCGTCTACCACCCGTCGGTCGGCCCCCACTCGGTCGGCACCTGACTCATGCCCGGCGAACGGGCCGAGCTGGACGCCTGGGTCGAGGAGGGAATGCGCCCGATGCTCCGCCGGGTCGACGACCTCACCCGGGTCACCCGGCGCAACACCCCGGTACTGCTGCCGCGTACACGCGGTGACGCCCCGGACACCCGGGAGTCCCTGATGGTCGCGCGGCGCAGGGCCGAACTGACCCGGGCGCTGAACGGCCGCCCGCTGGAGGTCGAACTCCACTGGCAGTCCCCGGACACCCGGGCGGCGCTCCTCGCGGAGCTGCCGAAACTCCTGGGACTGGGACCCTGCGAGCCCGCGGACCCGGAAGCCGGCGACGACCACCGGTGGAGCGACGGCGGACTGGAGATCCGCGTCCGGACCCGGCCCGCCGGGCCGCTGGCCGAAGCGCTACCGGTCTCGCGGGACCGCGGGCGTCCGCGAGCCGTCCGGTTCGCCGAGGCCGTCGAAGGCCGGTGCGAACTGGTCGCCGACCGGACGTCCGCACTCCGCGGCGGCCCCGGAGTCGTGATCGCGGAGATCGCGGGCAAGGACCGATTCGCCGCCGTCCCGGACTCCGACCCCAAGCACGCCCTGCGCATCGCCTGGGCTCGGCAGGGCTGGCTGACCCAGTTCGTCAATCCGTCCGACGACACCGACAGCGCCATGGAACACCGCGCCCGGTGGACCTGGCTGGACACCTTCCGGCAACTCGGCGCGATCAGCCCGCCCGCGCACCGGGCCGGTGCCGGTATCCCCGACGACCTCCAGTACGTGGCGCTCTGGCTGGTCCGTCTCACCGGAAAGGGACCCACCCGGTGCCCGGTCCGCCGGCTCGTCGCGGTGCGGGTCCGCCCGGGAGCCGGGGGCGGTATCGGGGCCGTCGAAGGGTGGGACTCCGAGCGCGCCGACTGGGTGCCGTACGCGAAGCTGCTGCTCCTCCTCTCCGAGACCCCGGGCGCCACCCCGGCGACCGGAACGACCGGCGACCCCGCCGACCGGGCCACCACCGGTGAGGAGACGAGGCCCGCCGAACGCGAACGGCAGGACGTCGAACGCCAGGTCCGGACACTGCTCTTCCAACTCCGCGACCGGCCGACACTGCTCCTGGTCGACGCGGGCAATCTGCGCCAGTGCTGGCCCCGGCTGCGCAACGGCTCCCTCACCCGCGACATGCTCGGCTGCGGCACCGAACCCGACCAGCGGCTCACCGTCTACGGGCCCGAGCTGCGGATGCTCTGCGTCCGGGACGCCAACGGACGGGAGGAGGTCGCGGAGTGGTACGCGCACGACGGCAAGGGCCGAGTCGGCTTCGCCGAGGGAGTGTGGGGGACGGGGGATCCGGAGAGCCGGGTCTTCGGCAGTACGGCCGCCACCCCGCACACCGCGGCCAAGCTTCCCAAGGGCCTGATGAAGCTGGTCCCCACGGCGGCGGGCCGGACCGCACCCGGGAAGACCGCCTGGAACCCGGGCCGCTTGGAGCTGACCGTACTCGGCTGTCACTCGGAGAAGGCCCTGGCGGACTCGGGGCGCGAGGGGCATCCGGTCGATCTGCCGGTGGAATGGGCGACGCTGGCTCATCAGCTCCGCTACCACGACGACTATCCGCCGCTGGCCCGCCCGCTGCCGCTGCACCTGGCACGGCTCGCGGGGGAGTACGTCCTTCCGGTCGCCGGCGGCGGGTCACGGGGAGGAGCGGCGCCCGACCTCGGCCGGTGAGCGGCGAACCGTAGAAACCCGCCGCGCCCCCGGTTCGGAGCGCGGCGGGCCCGGCCGCCCCGACCCGTCGTGGACGTCATACAGGGGAATCACCAGATCTCCGTCGGGCGGCTCGGCGCCCGCTTCCGCCGAGCGTCACGGAACGGCCCTCACCCCGCTTCCCAGGCCGCCACGCACAGCGAATCGGAGACGGCCGACGTATAGCGGGCGGCGGCGAGCCAGTGTCTGGCGAAGCCGTCCGTGTCGGCGGGCAGCAGGCGGCCGAAGGGGTCGCGGTCCCGGCGGGCCGCCGACGCGCACAGCGCGCCGAGCAGGTCGGCGGCCGTCGGGAGGCCCGCCCGGCGGAGGCGGTGGCTCTCGGCGGAGATGTCGCCGAGCATGCCGAGGGCGGTGCGCCCCGCCGGGACCGTCTGTTCCACGCGGCGGGCCAGGAGATGCAGGGGCGAGTGGTCACCGAATCCGCCTGGTTCGTACGGAGCCGGATGCGCGGCGGCGCCGGGGGAGGGGAGGTCGGCGCGGCCCAGCCGGTCGAAGCCGAGGTCGATCGTGCCCCCGCCGGTCGGATGCGAGCAGGCGAGCAGGGTGAGACGGGGGTGGAGGGCGGGTATCAGGCGGCCGATGATCCGTAGCCGGGTCCCCGGTGCCGTGGCCAGCAGCATCAGGTTGTCCCGGTGGGCCAGTGCCGGATCGTCGTCGGCGACCGTGAGCCGGACGGTGACCCCGCCGTCGCACCGGGCGAGGAGGCAGATACCGCCCGACTCCTTCACGGCGCCGATCAGTTCGACATCGAGGAAGAGCAGGTCGTCACCGCCGCCGACCTGGTCCGCGTCAGGGGAAGCGGGGGAAGTAGAGGAATCAGAGGAAGCAGCACCCAGCGCTCTGGCGACCTGTCGGGACGGCGCTGTCTCCCAGAGCCCGGCAAGCGGCGGCTCCGTCCAGGACACCCCCTTGGCGGAGACGGCCTTGACGCCCTTCCCGGCGCCCAGCCGGCCGTCCGGGGAGACCGTCGCCCCCGAGACCGCCAATCCGGCCCGGCCCAGTTCCCGGTGGGTGAGCGCGCTGTCCCCGAGCCGAACGGCACGGTCGGCCACGCCCAGGGCGCGTCCCGCGCCGCCGGGTGCCACGTCACCGACCGTGAAGAGCCGCCCGTCCGGCCCGGTCACCCAGGTACGGGCGCCGCCGTGGCCCGAGTCGGTGACCACGGGTTCGGTGAACAGGCCGTAGAGGCGGAGCGACCCGTCGGGGGTGTACGGGCGGCGGGCCCGGCCCTTGACGGCGGCCAGTTCCGGCCCGGTCGCCGTGCCCACCCGGTGCGCGGTGCCGAGGAGTTCGGCGAGGGCGGTCACGAGGTCGGCCGTACGGTACGAGGGGTCTCCGGCGCGGGCCGCGCGCAGCAGCGCGACGACGGAGACTGCGGCGCCCGCGGCTCGTGGCAGGGACCGGAGCCGCGCGGTGTGCGCGGCGCGCAGGAGCGCCGCCTGGGCGACGGCGCCCGCGCCGTCGACACCGGTCTCCAGCACGGCGGCCCCCGCCGACCACAGGGCGTCGGCCGCGTCGCGTTCGGCCGGGCTCGCGGTCCCGGCCGGGGGATCCGGCCGGTCGGCGGTGCCGGGGCGCGGCGGCGGTTCGGTCGCCGCCGGGGGCTCGGGCGCCGGATCCGCCGTGCGGGCGGCGGAGGCGGCGGCCGCGCGGTGGACACAGGCGGGGGCGAGGAGGCAGCCGCAGTGGACGGCGTCCGTCGTCCGCACCACGCCGCCCGGGGCGTGGAGGCGCAATTCGGTCTCGTCGTCGACCGCGATCGTCACCGTGTCCCCGTCGCGGTGGACCGGGCGGGCGCCGAGCTTGACGACCGCCGCGTCCAGCCGTTTGCGCAGCCGGGGGGAGAGGTCCTCCACCAGGGCGGCCGTGACCTCCGGCGCTACGGCGGGCAACTCGACGGCGGTCATCCGGTCTTCTCCCCTATCCAGCGGGCCAGTTCGAGCGGGCTGAGCGCGGCCACGGGCATCCCGGCGGCGACGAGCTGTCCGGCGATCCCGGTCGAGTAGCGGGGCCGTCCCGCGTCGTCCAGGCTCGCGCAGCCGAGGACATGGCAGCCGGTGGCCACCAGGTTCCGTACCTCGGCGAGCAGTCCGCCGAGCGGGGCGCCCTCCTCGAAGTCGCTGATGACGACGACGATGGTGCGGGTGGGCACGGTGATGAGTCCGCGCGCGTGCCGCAGCCCGGCGGCGATGTGCGTGCCGCCGCCCACACTCACCTCCAGCAGGAGGGAGAGGGGATCGTGGACATGGCCGGTGAGGTCGATGACCTCGGTGGAGAAGGCGAGGAAGTGGGTGCTCAGGGTCGGCACCCCGGCCAGTACGGAAGCGGTCAGCGCCGACCAGATCGTGGACGCCTCCATGGAGCCGGAGACGTCGGTGACCAGGATCAGCCGCCAGTCGGCCGACTTGCGGGCGCGGGCGCGGAACACCGGCTTCTCGGGGATCACCCGGACCGTTCCGTCGGCCGTCCGGCGGGCGGTGGCCAGATTGGCGCGCAGGGTGCGGGGCAGGTCCAGCCGTCCGCCGGGGCGGCGGGTGGGGCGGGCCGTCGTCGTGCCGGTGAGGGCGGGCCGCAGCCGGGTGGCGAGCTGCCGGGTCAGTTCGTCGACCAGTCGGCGGACCAGGGGGCGCAGCGCCGCCAGTCGGGCCTCGGGGAGGCCGCCCGCGTAGCGCAGGACCGTACGCAGCAGCTCCACGGAGGGGGTGGCGGCGGCCGGGTCGAGTGCGCCGAACACATCCGTCCGGCCGGTCGCCGCGGCGGCGGCGAGGACCTCCTCGCGGACGCCGGGGCCGAACAGCGCGGCCAGCTCCTCGGACCATTCGCGGACGCCGGGGAAGGGCGCCTCGCGTCCACCGCGCCCGGGGGCGGCCGTGCCGCCCCGGGAACCCTCGCCGTGTCCCGAGCCGTACAACTCGTCCAGGGCGGTCGCCAGGCGGGCGGCGCCGGACGGCAGCCGGTCGGGGCGGCGGCCGAGCACGAGCCGCCAGCGGTCGGCGGGCGCCAGGGTCCGGACCGGGACGGCCGGGCCGCCCGTGCCGGTGGCGGGCGGTTCGGGCAGGGACGTGGCCGTCGCCACCGGTCGGGGGACGGCATCTGCCGGGAGCGGCGGCGGGTCGTCGTACGCCGGTGCCGATACGGGCAGGCCGAGGCCGGTCAGGAGGTCGCGGGCCGCGAGGTCGGCGGTCGTACGGCGGGCCAGTTCGGCCGGGTCCTCGGCGTCCGGGCCGCCCACCCGCTCGCCCAGCCGCTCCTCGACGGTCTCCAGCAGCCGGTCCCGCGCGACGGGGCTCAAGGTCTCGAAACCACCGCGCAGAGCGGGCAGCCGGGTCAGGAACGCGGCGTCGTCCAGCTCGACCACGCGGCGCAGCAGCGGGTCCAGGGCCCCGGCGCCGACGGTCAGCAGCGGGCCCGCCGCCGTGAGGACCCCGGTGAGACGGGCGGTGAGCGCGGCCCGGGAGGCGCCGTCGACGGCCGTGTCCACCCAGGAGGCGACGCGTACCCCGAACGTCTCCGCCTCGTCGTGGCCCGTGAGCACCCGGACGGCTCCGGCGGCGGCGGCGATCAGCGGGGTGCCGTTCGCGACCAGCCGGGCGAGGGCGTCGGTCAGCCGGATGCCGCCCAACCGGTCGGCGCGCTGGGCGAGTTCGAGCAGGGCACGGGCGTCCTCGGGCTCCTCGGATCCGGTCAGGCCGTCGACCTGCCGGACGGCCGCGGCCGTCAGCAGCTCCACCGCGTCCGCGACCCCAATATCGGGGGATGCCCCGGTCGGTTCGTGGGTCGGCACGGGGCCGGGGGCCGCCGGGACCGGCAAATGGCCCGCCGCGATCCGGTCCAGGAGGTCGAGCCCCGCGAGGAGTTCGGGCAGGGTCCCGGCGGACGGGAGGACGGCCGCCAGCTCGGTGAGCCGTTCACCGGCCAGTACGGGCAGTCCGCACTCGACGGCCTCCGTCAGACCCCGTACGACCTGGGCGGCGGTGGGGCCGCCCTCGGCCCGCTCGGTCCCGTGCCGCTGCCGCAGCACGCCCTCGGCCGCCTGGGCGGGGGTGACCCCGCGGGCCCCGGCAGCGGTGAGCATCGCGTCCGTCGCCGGAGTCCACCGCACCTGCCAGCGCGTCGTCAGTCCCTCCGTACCCCCGGCGCCCGTCACCGCCTGCTCCCGCGCGTAGGGGACACCGCACACCGTCAGCCTGCGCAGCAGCAGTTCGCGCCGTCCGTCGAGTCCGGAGCGAGCCGGGTCGAGCCGGAGATCGCGCGGCGTCTTCTCGTACGCGTCACCGGGGCCGGGGAGCGACAGCGCCGCGGTCTCGGCCTCCACCGCCGGGCCCAGCCCGCCGCGCGGGGCGGCGGAGGCGGGCCGTCCGGTGCGGACGCCGACGAGGACCCGTTCGAGCGCCCGGGCGACCGCCCGGCCCGTGCCATGGGTCTCGCCGCGACCGAGTACCGACTGCACGGCCTCCAGGAGTTCGCCCCTGCCGGGGGCGGCCAGATCGCGCAGCCTGGCCAGGTCCCCGGCGACCCGGACGATCTCCCGGCCCTCCGCCGGACCGTAGGGGTGACCGTGTTCGCGCAGGTCGGCGCAGATCCGGACGGCGGTGCGGATCAGCGCCTCCTGAAGGGCGGCCGGGTCCCCGGCCGCCTCCAGGACGGTGTGCTGCCACTCCGGGTCCCGGATGCCGGACGGATAGCCGGACCGCGAGTCGAGCAGCGGATAGGTGTAGGGGATCAGGGAGACCGTGCACGCCGGCTCACCGGTGGCGTCGTCAGCCCAGCCGCCGTCCGCCTCCCCCGGCGCGGGCCCGGCGGAGGCGGAGGCGGACGGCAACAGCGCCGGGGTGTGGAAGGCCCCCACCACCACGGCGGGCCGCCGCCCGGCCGCCAGCGCCTCGGAGAGCCGTACGCGCATATACGCCTCACGCGCCAGGTCCGTACCGTCCACGCCGCCCAGCGACTCGGCCTCGTACCGAATGGCCCAGCCGGTGAGCAGCGCGGCCCGGCGCACCGCCTCGGGTGCCGAACCGGGCGCGGGGGCCTCGACCAGCCGGTCCCACAGGTCGTCGCCGTCACGGCCGGTGAGCCGGGACCGCAGGGCGGCGGACAGCCCGGGTCCCTCCCCGGCCACGGGCGAGGGCCCGGGAGCCGGGCCCGTACCGGCGGCCCCGTCCGGACCGCCCCGGACACAGGAGCGGTCGGCCAGCGGCAGATCGCAGGCCACGGCCGGGACTCCGTTCCGCGCCGCCCACCGCAGAGCGACCAGCTCGGGCGAGAAGTCGGCGAACGGATAGAACGCGGGCCCCCGCTCACCCGCCTCCCCCCTCCCGTCCCCGGGTACGGCGGCCAGCGCCACCGGGGCCTCGGTCTCCTCATGGGCCAGCCAGCCCAGCCAGGGCTGGAAGTCGGCGGGCAGCTCGACGAGCAGGACATCGGGGGCCGCCGCGTCCAGCAGGGCCGGGAGAGCGGCGGCGAGCGAGGGCGCGTGATGGCGCACCCCGATCAGATACGGCAGCCCGGGGCCGGTCGCCGCGAGGGCGGCCACCGCGCCCTCCGGGGTCGTCGGACGCTCCATCCGTCAGCTCTCCAGCACCGAGCGCAGCTCCCACAGGGCACGCCAGGTGGCCGAGCCCTGCTCCGCCCGCCTGCGGACCGGACCGTCCCAGTACCCCAGCAGCCGTGCCGCGTCGGCGGGGTCGTCCTTGCGTACGACTCCGAGCAGATGGCCGGGGAGGAGGGAGAGGACGTCCCGGTCGCCGGGGAAGAAGGCGGCGGCCAGACCGAGCGAACCCGCGACGGACACCGCCTCCGCGGTACTCATCACGGTGGAGGGCCGCTCCACCTCCCAGCCCTCCGCCGAGCGGCCGTCGCGCAGATCCCGGAAGGCGGTGACCAGGGCCTCCAGGACGGTGTCGTCCACCTGGTAGGCGGTACCGGCGCGTTCGACGGCCGCCCGCGACTGGCTCCGGACGAGCGCCGTCTCGACGTCCGCGTCCCCGATCGGGCCCACCGTCTCGAAGTTGAACCGCCGCTTCAGCGCCGCCGACATCTCCGAGACGCCCCGGTCCCGGAGGTTGGCGGTGGCGATCAGGGTGAACCCGGGGGCCGCGTGCAGCTGCGAACCCGTGCCGCCCGCGAGTTCGGGTACCGCGATCCGCCGCTCCGAGAGCAGCGACACCAGCGAGTCCTGGACCTCCGGCAGACAGCGGGTCACCTCCTCGACCCGGGCCACGGCGCCCCGGGTCATGGCGGTGAGCACCGGGGACGGCACCAGGGCCTGCTCGGTGGGGCCCTGGGCGAGCAGCAGCGCGTAGTTCCAGCCGTACTTGAGCTGGTCCTCGGTGGTGCCCGCGGTGCCCTGCACGGTGAGCGCGCTGGTACCGCAGACGGCCGCCGACAGCAGCTCGGAGAGCAGGGACTTGGCGGTACCGGGCTCACCCACGAGGAGCAGCCCCCGCTCCCCGGCGAGGGTGACCACGCACCGCTCGACCAGGGCGCGCTCGCCGACGAACTTCTGCTCGATCACCAGGCGGCCCGGCACCCCGGCACCGGGCCGTACGCCCTTCGGCAGGCCCAGTGCCTCGCCCCCGCTGCCCATCACGAAGGTGACGACGGCGCGCGGAGTGAGCAGCCAGCCGGGCGGCCGCGGCCCCGGGTCGTGGGCGGCGAGAAAGGCCAGCTCGGTGGCGTACCGGTCCTCCGGCGGGACGACCTGGCGGTTCTCCCCGCCCACCGGACCGACGGCCCCGCCCGTGGCGAGGGCGGAGGCGTCGGCGGTGGTGGCGGTGTCAGAGGTGTTGGCGGTATTCGTGGTGTGCGTGGTGTCGCTCATCGGCGGCGGCCCTTCCGGGTTGCGCGGGTGTCCAGTTCCTCGAAGGCGGGGGCGTCGCCGTCGCGCACCCGTGACCAGGCCGTGGCGTACAGCTCGGACACGGGGAGGTGGGGCAGGGTCCGTACGGATCCCGCCACCGGGTACAGCTTCTCCTTCCAGGTCTCCAGCGGCAGACCGGGCGACGAGCGCTCCAGCCAGCCGCAGGGCAGGAAGAGGGCCCGCCCGGCGCGGGCGCGCTTGGCCTCCAGCACCAGATCGGTGGCGGCCAGTTCCGCCCGCGCCTTCTTGACCCGGGCCGGCTTCCACCCCGTCCAGCGGACACAGTTGCGGTCCGTCGGATCGGGCAGGGCCAGCAGCATCAGATACAGGGCGGCGGCGTCGGCGCCCAGGCCGAGTGCTTCGGCGGCCTCGGCCACCAGCTCCGGCACCGTACGCGCCGGGTCCTGGGCCGGGTAAGAGGGGGAGCCGTCGGGGGCGCCCGCCGCGACCAGGGCGTCGGTCTCCGCCGACAGCAGGGCGCGCAGGGCACCGACCTCGTCCCGCCGGTACTGCTGGACCGTACCCTCGACCAGTCCGAACGCCGGATCGTCGGCGCCGGACAGACCCGCCGGGCGGATCAGCAGCCGCTCGCCGCCCCTCTCGTCGGGCGAGAGGAGCAGCGCCTTACCGGCCCGGACCAGGCCGTCGGGCCCGGCGCCGCCGGACTCCGGAAGCTGAAGGGCGGCCCGGATCACGGGGCCGATGGGGTTGCCCTCGTCGGTCCACTGCAACCCCAGGTCCAGCACCAGTTCCGGGTCACGCAACGGGCGGCGCAGGCCCGCGAGACCGGTGACCAGGCAGCTCCGCAGCGGGTGCCCGTACGGCAGGGTGTAGGCGAGGGTCCGCAGGGCGGTCAGGGCGGAGGCGACCGTGCCGTACGCGCTCACCCGGCGCAGGCCCGGCCGGTTGCCGCCGTCCTCGATCGGGGTGCCCCCGGCCAGCCAGGTCCGGGAGGCCGCGTTGAGGACCAGGTCGACGGATCCCTGGGTGGTGCCCGACAGATCGAGCTCCAACTCCTCGGGGACACGGACGACCGCGCCCAGCCGCTCCCGCCAGACTCCGGCCGCCGCGGGGACGTCCGGGCCCGTGGACCACAGCTCGACCGGGTCGGCCGGCAGCAGGGCCTTCCGTACCGCGTACCGGTCGGCGGCGGGCAGGGCGTCCAGTTTCGACTGGGCGTCCTGGAGGGCGCGCGTCTTGACCCCGAGCAGCGCCAGCGCCTCGGCACCGGGTTCCTCGACGGCGGCGGAGAGCAGGGCCGTGGACTGGAGCGGGCCGATACCGGTGGCCGTGTGGAACGCCTCGGCCGCCTCCGGGCGCCAGGGCGCGGGCCCCCGCTCCCGGACGAGGGCGGTGAGCCGGGTGAGCCGCTCAGGGGCGGTGCCCCGGCGGAAGACGTGCTCGCCCTCCAGGGCGAAGCCGGGAACGGGCCCGAAGTCACCGGCGGGGTCGTGGTCCAGCGCCAGCCAGCGCGACTGGCCCCGGAGCGAGTTCCAGCCGCCGTCGGCGATGACCACGACGGTGCGGTCGCCCTTGCGGAACACCTGGCCGAGCGGGGTCGGGGTCTTACGGCCGGGCTGCCCGGACGCCGTGGCGGGGGACAGCTCGGTGAGCTTGATCCGCCGTACGGTGCCCGCCGGATCGGCCAGCGGGCCCTCGGCGAGGGTGTCGAGCAGGACCAGCAGCCCGGCCCGGTGCTCCGGGGAGGTGGCCGCCGACGCGGCCCGGTAGGCGAGTTCGGGGAGCACGTCGAGCAGCGACGTCCAGTCCGGGGACTGGGCGGGAACCGTGCACTCGTCCCGCCGCCAGCCGTCCACCGGCGTGAACGCGGCCTCGGACGGCACGGCCGGGCCGTACGCGGACTCACCGCCGAGTACGTGGTTGACGGCGAGGAGCTGCCGGATCATCGACCACCGCTCGTCGGAGCCCCACCAGCCGCGGTACAGCCGGTCCGAGCCCCAGGCGGTGGCCAGCGACAGGGTCAGGTCGTCGGCGTGCTCGGGGGAGCGGTCGAAGAACATGCCCTCCGTGCGAGCGGTGGTCCCGGGGTCGGCGGCCCGGACCGGCTCGGGCGGCGTCAGATACCGGACGAGGGCGGTGGCCCGGTACACCGCGTCGCACACGGTCGCGGTGACCCCGCTCCGCAGCCGCGGGTCCGACACCTCGGGCAGGACCCGGGCGACGGCCTCCTCCGTCAGCTCCCGCGAGGTGGGGCCGGTGTACTTCTCGACGGCCCGGAACGCCTCCAAGTGCTCGCCGATCGCGATGGCGACCTCCTTGACCAGTTCCTCCGCCCGGGCATCCGTCAGATTCCGCAGGGCGTGGGAACCGGCTTCGTCGCGCGGCCGCAGGGCGTGCCAGTAGACGACGGGCGGTACATAGGGGGTGCCCGCCGCGGCGTCCCGACCGGCGGAGTCGGTGACGACGGACCACAGATCGCCACCGGTGCCGTCGGTGTCGCCCGGGTGGGCTTCGACGGACCGCCCGGTGACGGCCAGCACGGGACGCGAACCACCGGGCAGGGTGAGGGCGCCGATCGGCACCGGCGAACCACCGCCGGGCAGGGGGACCGGCAGGGAGACGGTGTGCCCGTCGGGGGTGCCCGCGACCATCCGGTGCCCGCCCGCGGGGGCGGCGGCGCCCGGCTCGGCGACCGTACGGCGGACCCAGCGGCCGAGGACCGTACCGTCCGTGCCCAGCGGTGTGTTCTCCAGTCCGGGCCGGAGCGGCAGTACCTGGCAGCGCTCGGTGAGCAGCCGGGTGCCGTCCAGCACGCCGGAGCGGAGGAAGGCGGGCAGCGACGCCCGGCCGTGCGCGCCGGTGGCCGGGTCGTACTCCAGCCATACCCGCTGGGTGCCCTGACGGCCCGCCCGCCAGTAGCCGGTGCCGTCGGAGAGGACGGCACGCTGCGGCGGCAGCGATGTGTCACCCGCGTGCAGGGCCTTGCCACCGGTGGCGCGGCCACCGCCGGGCAGCGGCACACAGGCCCCTTCGGACGGGGCGGCGTTGCCCCAGCGCGACATCTGCTCGCCGCCGACGGCGAAAATCTCGCCGGGACGGTTCGACCAGTAGCCCCGCTGCTTGCCGTCCTCCCACCAGATGACCAGCAGTTCGCCGTCGACGTAGTGGAAGGAGAGCGCGACGTTCTCGACGACGGTGGCGGGCAGCCGCAGCTCGTGCCGGAGCAGAACGCCTTCCGGGCCGACGACGACGGCCCGTTCCCGGGTGTTCAGGATCAGCGCCGGCCAGACGCCGGTGACACCGACACCGCGCGACCG
The DNA here is from genome assembly GCF_040641415.1 of Streptomyces sp. NPDC020875. NCBI lineage: Bacteria > Bacillati > Actinomycetota > Actinomycetes > Kitasatosporales > Streptomycetaceae > Streptomyces > Streptomyces sp. NPDC020875. The sequence goes on from NZ_JBFADP010000035.1 coordinate 53,361, forward strand.
GTGGCGCCCCCGCCGCGCGGCCTCGTCCTCGGACTCGGCGGCCAGCTCGGCGTACGCCTCGTCGAGTGCGGGCCAGCCCAGTTCGTCGAGGACACCGGTCCGCAGCGTGGCGGCGAGCACCGGTACGACGTCATGGCCTTCGAGGAGCTTCACCGCCTCGGGCGCGACGTCCGCGACCACCGGACGGAACGCCGAGATCCTGTTGTAGGTGGTGAGCAGCCGGGGGAGCCCGACCGCCTCCGTGTACTCCTTCGCGCGGGCGGTCAGCCACTCCCGCAGGATGCCGGAGAGCACCGGATGCGCCGCCAGCCTCGTTAGGTCGGCTTCCTTCACCTGCTGACCGCGTCCGGCGCCGAGGCCGCCGACGGTCCGGCTCAGCAGGGAGCGGAAGACCGGCTGTCCGGCGACGGCGACGAGGTCCCGCGCGCCGGGCGCCTCGTCGGCGAGCCAGGTACCGAGCGGGAGTACCGGCGTCGACATGTAGTCGCCGTCGCCCTCGCCCGGTTCGGCGACCGGGACGTCCGAGGCCAGACAGAGATCGAGGAGGTCCAGGTCGGCGGTGCGCCGCCAGCGGCCCTGGAACAGCTCGACGGGAGTCCCGTCGGCCCGCAGCCGGTCCGCCATCCGGGCGACGAGGCCGAGGGTCTCCGGACCGCGGCCGCAGAAGGCCCGGTTGCGCCTGCGGTGCGCCTCCCAGCGGCCGAGCCACTCCGCGGCGGAGACCGCCGGGCCGCCGGAGGCGTCCGGGAGGGCGGTCAGCAACTCCTCGGCGTCGGACTCCGCCAGCAGCGCGAGCCAGCCGGTCCGCTCGTCCTCGTCCCGGTCGCCCTCGTCGAAGTGCTCCGGGAAGAACCCGAGGAGCCGTACGCGTACGGCCTCGTCCCGCCGGGCGAGGGCGATCAGGGCCGGACGGTAGGCGGTCCAGAACGAGGCGGGGGCGCGGACGACGCCCGGCGAGCCGATCAGATCGCCCACCAGCTCGCGTTCGGCGGTCTCCCGGTCCAGTCCGGCTTCCTTGACCAGGGCGCGTACGTCCTGGGGCAGTGCCGCGTACGGCGGCATCCCGGCACCGCAGCGCTCGACCAGCAGCCGGCGGAACTGGGCCCAGGCGTCCGCCGGTGCCAGCCGGGCCACCAGATCCCGTACGTACTGCCGCAGCGCCTTGACGGTCAGCGCCCCGGCGAAGGCGAACTCCAGGAAGACGGCCCGCTGCCGGTCCTCGTCCACGGTCAGCCCGTGCACCCGCTCGGCCTCACGGGCCTTGCCGAAGAAGGACGCGGCGTAGGAGGTGTTCTCGGCCTCCAGGAAGAGGCGCGCCACCTGCTCGTAATAGGTGGGGAGGAAATGGGGCACGGCCCGGCCGAGCCGGGTGCCGAGGGCGTCGAAGCCCTCCTTGGCCGCTCCGGCGCGGCTCTTGGCCTGTCGGCCCAGCCGCTCGATGTCCTTGACCAGGGCCAGGGCGTGGTGCCCGTTGGCCGGGTCGTTGACCAGGGCCCAGGCGGGGAAGCCCAGCGTCTCGCGGCGCACCTGCCCCACGACGGGGGCCTCGGCGGTCCTGGCCAGCCCCAGGAACTCCAGGGCCAGGTCCTCGGCCTCACCGAGCGTGCCCGGTACGAGCCGGACCACGGGGCGGTCGCCGAGCGCGGTGTGGCTGTAGGTACGGGCGGTCAGTGTGTCGGCGTCGTCCCGGTCGGTGGTCCCGGCGGGGAGGATCGCGCCCGCGTCCAGCAGGGCCGCCGCGCGGTTCGCGTCGTCCCGGCCGGACCGGGACTCCCGCCCGGCGGTCGCGCCGGTCGTGGGGATGGTCGTGGTCTCGCTCATGCCGCCTGCTCCTCGTCTTCCACATCGCGGCCGGCGTAGAGCGCCGCCGCCATGCGCATGCCCTCGGACCACGCCACGGGCCCGACTTCGGCGGCCGTCAGCACCCGTCCGGTGGGGTCGTTCCAGCCCAGGGGGCCCGTCTCGGTGTCGTACGCGTCGTAGCCGTCGTGCTCGCCGATCCAGATCCGCGCCTCGACGGCGGAGCCGTCCTCGACGACCGGGCAGACCGCGTAGCCGCCGCGCGACCGGTACCCGAGCTGGGTGACCCGGCCGTGCAGAAAGCGGAGTTCCTTGAAGACCCCGCCCGCGTAGGTGTCCACGGAGGTGGTGTCCGGGACGAGGTCACCCGGGCGGTGCCACACCTCGCGGAACAACTGCTCCACGTTCTGGCGCACCTCCAGCTCGACCGCGAACTCCCGCAGGTCGTCCAGGTCGTCCAGGAGGACCGGGTGGGGCAGACGGACGACGTCCGGGGTGATGCGGACCGTGTCGCCGTCCAGGTCGACGAGGCCGAGTCCGCGATCGGGGTCGACATCGCGCAGGAACCCGGCGACCCCGCCGTCCACGCCGGTGACCACCACGTCCCGCAGGGCCGCCCGCCACGCCGGGTCGGGCCAGACCCGGGCGAGTACCGCCGCCGGGACGGGCAGCGAGCGGATCATCCACTGCTCGACCTCGGTCAGACACCGCCGCTCGTGCCGTTCCAGCCACTCGGCCAGCTGCCGCAGACCGACGACCGCCGGATCTTCCTTGAGTTTGGCCGGGACGGTTTTCAGCCGCCGGCCCTGCCCGTTGCGGCAGACCACCTTGCCCGCCTCCAGGGCGACCTCGTAGTCGCCCGCGGATACCCACCCCATGCGCTGTTCCCCCATGGTTCCCCGACACCGCCGCACCGACGGCACGCTGATGAGACCTGTCAACGGCGACGCGCCGTGACGAGTGGGAGAGACTTTAGGCGACCCCAGTGACAACGGCCCTTGTGCGGTCGGCGGGCCCGTCGAACCGGAACGTTTCGCCTCCCTGTTCCCAAGGGTCGGCGGTACGGACCTGGGGACCGGGGCACTACTTCGCGCCACGGCGGGGAGGTCGGCTGATGCATTGCGTGATCGAGCGTTGTTGAGGGACAGTCGGGGCGGCGGAGAAGCGCTCGTGGAGGTCACCCGAGCCCGAAGAAGCAGTACGTAGCCGCAAGGCTCTGAGAGCCTGCCGAGGAAAATCAGACCACTGTCGGTGACGGATGGTGATGTTGTGGCCCGCCAGCAGGACTCGCTGTTGAGTCGTTCGCCTCGTCCACTGGTCGGACTCCCCCCGACCGGTGCGCGAATCGCTGAGGAACCCGGTGACCTCGGTGATGATGCCGGTGTCGTTGTCATCGCTCACCGCATCTCGTCGTGGGGTTGAAACGGGCGCGCGGGTCGAGAGTCCCCACCTTGTAGGCGATCCCGCCAGCAGTGATGTGGTTAGTCTGCTCAGATCGGCATTGCCCTGTTCTGGGACCGGAACCACCTCACAGACCTCGCGATTCCCTCCTGGAACGGCAGCGGTTTCACCGCCGGAAACAGCGCCCGCAGGCGACCACCGTCGGCTTGCGAGTGGTGTACGTCACCGGGGCGTGAGTCCCTGTTCTCCTGAGCAACGTGCTGCCCCGTCGCCGTCTCGATCTCGCTGATCAGGTCCAACAGCGAGGTACGGCTTCCGAACGCGAGATTCACTGGGCGGGGGTCCACGACCCGGCGGAGGAGGGCGTCGGTGAGGACGTCGCAGACCGTGCCCACATAGGTGAAGTCGCGCGTCTGGGTGCCGTCGCCGTGGATGGTCACCGGCTGGCCGGCGAGTGTGGCGCTGATCCACTTCGAGATGACGGCGGCGTAGGCGTGGTCGGCTTGCTGGCCGGGGCCGTAGACGTTGAAGAAACGGAAGGGGAGGATCGGCAAGTCGAAGCTGTGGTGGTAGGCGCTCAGGTACGCCTCAGTCGTGAGCTTGGTGACGGCGTACGGGCTCATGGGGGCGGAGGCGAGGTCCTCGTGCTTCGGCAGGTGGGGGTTGGCGCCGTAGACGGAGGACGAGGAGGCGGCGATTACGTGCGGGCCGCCGGCGCGGCGGGCGGCTTCGAGGACCTGGAGGGTGCCGGTCGCGTTGGCGTGATGGCTGGCCAGGGGGTCTCGCAGGGAGCGCGGTACGGAAGGGAGCGCGGCCAGGTGGACGACGGCGTCGGCGCCGTGAAACGCCCGGTCGAGGAGGGCGGCGTCCTGGATGTCTCCCTCGAAGAACTCCACGTCTCGGTCGGCGAGGTTCGCCTTGTGCCCGGTGGAGAGGTCGTCGACGACCCGGAGTCGGGCGACCTGGGGCTGCTCGGTCAGGGCGCGGACGAGGTTGCTGCCGATGAATCCGGCGCCGCCGGTGATCACGATCTTCACGGTGGTTCCCTTCATACAGGTCAGAGCGAGTCGACGTGGGTGCCGGTGAGTCGGCGGCGGCAGTCGAGGATGTACGGGGAGTACGCGCTGATCAGGGGGTAGTCGAAGGCATCGTGGTCCGCGAGGAGGACCGTGGCGTCGACAGTCCTGAGTAGGCCCGGGGTCACCTCCACCCGCTGGAGGCCCCCCAAACCGGCGGCCCGCGGGTGGGCGTCCTCCAGGACGTGCGGGTCGGCGGCCTGGACCTCGGCGCCCATGCCGACGAGGAGTTCGGCGATGCGGGCCGCCGGCGTCTCGCGGGCGTCCCCGGTGTTGGCCTTGTACGCAAGGCCGAGCAGCAGGATCCGGGAGCCCTTGAGGGGCTTCCCGCGGTCGTTGAGGCCCGCCACGAGACGTCGGACCACGTAGTCAGGCATGTGGTTGTTGACATCGTTCGCCAGCTCGACGAAACGGAAGTTCTGCCCCAGCGTTCGCTCGACCCGCCATGACAGGTACGACGGGTCGACGGGCAGGCAGTGACCTCCGACCCCGGGGCCCGGGGTGAAGCGCATGAATCCGAACGGCTTCGTCGACGCCGCGTCGATGGCCGCCCAGACGTCGATGCCCAGGTCGTGGGCGAAGATCGCCAGCTCGTTGGCGAGGGCGATATTCACGTGCCGGAAGGTGTTCTCGAGGAGCTTGGTCAGCTCCGCCTCCTTGCAGTTGGCCATGGGCACGACCGTGTCCACCAGGGCGCCGTAGAAGTCGCGCACCGCCTCCAAGGATGACGGAGTGATGCCCGAGACGACCTTGGGCGTGTTCTCCAGCCTCCAGGTGGGGTTCCCGGGGTCGATGCGCTCCGGGCTGTACCCGAGGTGGAAGTCCCGGCCGCCGGTCAGGCCGGAGCCTCGTTCGAGGAGCGGGCGGAATACCTCCTCGGTCGTCCCGGGATACGTGGTCGATTCGAGGACGATGATCGCTCCCCGGGTGAGGTGGCGGGCGAGTGTCCGCGCCGCGTCCTCGACGTGCGACAGGTCCGGTGCACCGTCGCGCAGTGGTGTCGGGACGGTGACGACCGCCACATCGAAGCCAGCGCAGTCGGCCGGGTCGACGGTCGGCTGGTAGACGCCGGCGGCGAGGAGCGGTGCCAGCCTCGTGTCCGGGACGTCCTCGACGTACGACTCGCCGACCATGAGCCGCTTGATCCGCCCGGCGTCGATGTCGAGCCCGACGGTCTGGTGCCCTATCTCGGCGGCGCGCACCGCGAGCGGGAGCCCGACGTATCCCTGCCCCACGACGACGACGCGGAGTCGACGGGGCTCGTGGTTCCTGTTCATGAGGTCCACCTCACTGCGGTTCGGGGTTGGGGATCGAGTGGTCGGGACGTACGCACGGCGCGAGATCCGCCGTGCGTGGTGGCCGTAAAATGGGGGACGCCTCGACCGTTCGGGACTCGCTTGGCCGCCTGTCCCGGACGGTCGAGTGCTTTTCGGGCGCGGCGGGGTGGGGCGGGAAAACCCACCGGCTGACCCCACCTCCGGTTCGATACGATGGTGGCGGCTTGCAGTCCCGTTCCGTCACTATGGGTGACGTCGACGTGCGATCGGAGTGATCGCGTCGGCTGCGGTCTCCCATACCTGGGCCCGCCGTGGCAGCGCCACCGGCGCCGTACGTACGAAATGGAGCATCCAAGGATGGCTCGACACCTGGTAACCAGCGCGCTTCCCTACATCAACGGGATCAAGCACCTGGGCAACATGGTCGGGTCGATGCTTCCGGCGGACGTGTACTCCCGGTACCTCCGCCAGCGTGGTCATGACGTCCTCTACATCTGCGCCACGGACGAGCACGGCACGCCGGCCGAGCTGGCCGCCAAGGAGGCCGGGCTGACGGTCGCCGAGTTCTGCGCGCAGGCCCATGACGCGCAGAAGGCCGTGTACGACGGGTTCGAGCTGGCCTTCGACTACTTCGGGCGCAGCTCCTCGCAGCAGAACGTCGAGATCACCCAGCACTTCGCGCGGAAGCTGAACGAGAACGGCTTCATCGAGGAGCGGGCGATCCGGCAGGTGTACTCGCCGGTCGACGGCCGCTTCCTGCCGGACCGGTATGTCGAGGGCACCTGCCCGCACTGCGGCTACGACAAGGCCCGCGGCGACCAGTGCGAGAACTGCACCCGCGTGCTCGACCCGACCGACCTGATCGACCCGCGTTCGGCGATCAGTGGGTCCACGGAGCTGGAGGTCCGTGAGACCAAGCACCTCTTCCTGCTGCAGTCGAAGCTCCAGCACGAGGTCGAGGAGTGGATCGCCGCCGTCAGCGCGGAGTGGCCGCACCTGTCCACGTCCATCGCCCGCAAGTGGCTGGCCGAGGGCCTGAACGACCGCGCCATCACCCGCGACCTCGAGTGGGGCGTCCCGGTGCCGGCCGACACCTGGCCGGAGCTCGCGGCCGAGGGCAAGGTCTTCTACGTCTGGTTTGACGCCCCGATCGAGTACATCGGCGCGACGAAGGAGTGGGCGGACGCCGCCTCCGACAGTGAGACCCGCGACTGGAAGTCGTGGTGGTACGAGGCCGACGACACCGTCCGGTACACGCAGTTCATGGCCAAGGACAACGTCCCCTTCCACACGGTGATGTTCCCGGCCACCGAGCTCGGCGTGCGCGAGCCCTGGAAGAAGGTCGACGTCGTCAAGGGCTTCAACTGGCTGACGTTCTACGGCGGCAAGTTCTCCACCTCGCAGAAGCGCGGCGTCTTCACCGACGCGGCCCTGGAGATCCTGCCCGGCGACTACTGGCGCTACTTCCTGATCGCCAACGCCCCCGAGTCGGACGACTCCTCCTTCACGTGGGAGCACTTCACCGCCACGGTGAACAAGGACCTGGCGGACACCCTCGGCAACTTCGTCAACCGCGTGTTGTCGTTCTCCCGGAAGCGTTTCGGGGACGACGTCCCGGCCGGCCGCGCCGCCGGCGAGGCGGAGGCCAAGCTGGGTGAGGAGATCGCCCGTCTGCTCGGCGAGTACGAGGAGCAGATGGAGGCCCTTCAGTTCCGCAAGGCCGCTGCTGCCCTCCGTGCGCTGTGGTCCGCGGGCAACTCCTACCTGGAGGAGAAGGCCCCCTGGCTGGAGATCAAGACCGACCCCGAGGGGGCGGCGCTGACCCTGCGCACGGCGATGAACCTGATCCACCTGTACGCGGTCGTCTCCGAGCCGTTCATCCCGACGTCGGCCGCCGCCATGCGCGGGGCCTTCGCCCTGGGAAACGACACCGCGACCTGGGTGACGGCGGAGCAGGCCAAGTCCCTGGACACCGTCCCGGCCGGCACCGCGTTCACGGTGCCGCCGGTGCTCTTCGCGAAGATCACGGAAGAGGACCTGGAGTCCTACCGTGCGCGCTTCGGCGGCGCCCCGGAGGCCTGACAGGCGTCCCCGCCCCCGTACCGTCCCGACTCTCATCGGGCGGTACGGGAGTGGAGGAGGACGGGCAGGTCCGCGGGCGAGACGTTCATGAGCCGCACGCGCGGAGCCGGGCCGCCGATCTCCACGCACGTGACCCCGGCGGACCCGGGCACGTGCTGGAGGTACCGGTCGAAGCCGTTGCCGGTGAGCCACAGCAGCAGGCAGGCGATGCCCCCACCGTGCCCGACGAGGACGGTGGTTCGCCGCTCGCCGGAGCAGACCTCGTCCCAGAGGTCCACGTAACGGGCCTGGACGTCCTCCGACGACTCACCGCCCGGGGTGCGGAGCTGGTGGATCGGCACACCGTGGCGAGTGGCCTCGGCGGCGGCGAGTTCCCTGGGGCGGCCGCCGAGGTGACCGCTGTCCTTGGCGGCCAGACGCTCGTCGACACGGACGTCGGCCGGGGCCAGCGCGGCGGTGAGGAGCTCGGCCGACTCCCGGCAACGGGACATCGGGCTGACGAGCATCTGGTCCACGGCGACTCCGGCCGCCGCGAGGCAGGCGCCGACCCGCCCGATGTCGGCGCGTCCGCGCTCGCTGAGCCGGCCGCCGACCGCGCGGCCCTGGTGAATGCCCTGGAGGTTCTCCTCCGTCTCACCGTGCTTGATCAGGCAGATGCGCTTGGTGTCCATGGCTTCGTGTCCCCTCACTCCGGTCAGTCCCAGTGGCGGACGTCGACGCGTGCGGAGACGGCGGCGGCCACCTCGTCGTGCTCGGCCTGGCTCATGGCGGGGAAGCGGTCGTGGTGCCACTCGACGTAGAGGACGGAGACGAGGTCGATCGTCCCGTCGGTGAGCAGCTTCCTGAGCACGGGGTACTCGGCGCCCTCAATGTCCATCTTCACGACGACGTGGTCCTCCGGCGTAACGGTCCGGCGGAGCCAGGCACTGAAGTCCACCGCCGGTACGGTGACGGGGGAGCTGTAGTCGATCTGCTGGTCGTACACGGGCGGTACCCGCTTGCCGGGCATCACGGTGGAACTCTCGTGGTGGCCGAGGAAGAGGTCGATCGTGCCGTCCTCGGTCCACACCGCACTGGGGGAGACTTCGACCAGACCGGCGCGCTGGGCCTGCTCCACGTTCGCCGTGATGGAGGGGAGCAGGGTCGGATTGGGCTCGAAGGCGTAGAAGTCGTGGTCCGGGAGCTCGTGTATGAAGCGCCTCAGCACGATTCCGAGGTTGGCGCCGCAGTCGACGAAGATCTTGCGCATATGAGTCAGTCCTCCAGGTGGGTCATCGGAGCGCTGAGGTCGATCTCCCGTACGACGTGATCGGCGAGCAGGACGAAGTCGCCGGTCTGGGGGAGGTAGCAGCGCTCCTCGTAGCGGATGGTGATGCGGCGGACGGGTTCCTCGCCGCGGTAGGCGGGCAGATCGCCCCACCGGTAGAGCTGGCCCCCGGGCGCCTTGAGGTGATGTAGGCACCAGGGCAGGAGGCTCTTTCGAGTACCGGCGTTGAGCCGGGTGAACATGGCGGTCAGGAAGGCGACGTGCTCGGCCGACCGTTCCTCGTTCCTGTGTGTCCGGCCGTAGGTCTGCTTGACTTGGTGTAGCTGGTTCGCGTCCCCGTCGGCCTGGACGAGGAGATCGCGAATCCGCCGGTCCCAGACGATTCCGAGGTGTCCGTGGAGGACGGGCTCGTCCGTCAGGAAGTAGCCCTCGACGCGGCCGAACTCACGCTCGTATGGGCACATGTAGTTGTTGTAGAGAGCTCGCGTCGCACCGGAAATGGTCTCCACCTGCCAGTGGATGCGGGCGGTGAAGGGTGAGTCCCACCACCCCAGATGCCAGGGCTGCCACAGCAGGTCGGCGGTGCTGAGCAGGATCACTGTGAGCGCGACCAGTGCGGCGGGCCACCCGAAGGCCGTGTCGTACTCCGTGCCGGGGAGCAGCCCGACGACCGTCGCGAGTCCGGTGTTGGCGGCGATGCTCTCCCAGAAGAGGATGCCGGAGGCGAGGGCGACGGCGAGGTTGAAGAGTGCGGTCGCCACCAGGATCGCCATCAGCAGCTTACGGTCCAGGAAGGCGACCAGCCCCGCAGCCTCCACGACCATCGTGAGGATGTTGACGGGGCGGTCCACGGCCCTCGTCCGGCGCAGGAGCTGAGACACCTTTCCGGACGGGAGGAAGCGCGCCCAGCCCCAGGAGTACGCCGAGGCCATGAGGTAGTGCGTGCGGTTGTGCCAGGCCCACGACCAGGGGCGCGGCCCCAGACGGGCCTTGCTCCAGGCCGGCTTGACGTAGTGCGACAGCGAGACGCAGCCGAGTACCAGCACCAGACCCGCCGTGGAGTCGGACGGGGGCGGGGTGAGGACTGCGGTCACGAGGAACCAGGCGAGGTACCCCTTCAGCAGCCTCACCGACATCATCGCGTGGTGCTGCCAGCCACGCAGCCTGCCGCAGAACACGGCGATCCAGGCCAGCAGGGCGGGAGCCCAGAGGCAGGACGCGACGGCGAGGAGCAGGAGGATCAGCTTGTCCCGACGCTGGGGACCGATGGGCAGCGTGACGTCGTAGTCGCTCGTGGCGCCTCGCCAGGTGAGGAGGGCGATCACGAAGACGACGAACCAGCGCAGCTGCTCGGGGAGAGGCGACGGACGGAGGGCCAAGGGGGCGATGACCGCGACGGCCGTACCCATGGCCAGTGGCGTGGGGCGCCGAGCGAGAGCCCGTACCGCGGGGGAGACCCCGAATCGGTAGCAGGCCACTGCGGCGGCCACGACCGCCGCGGTCACCACGTAGGAAGGAACTGGGGGAGTCGGCATGTCGACTACCCCGCGATCGGCGCGGGCATCGGCCAGTCGCCGGCCGGCAGGCTCTCCAGGTACGAGGCGATCCGTTCCCGGGGATCGGCTGCGAGGTACAGGTCGCGGTGGCGTACGACGTTGTCGCGGAGCACCGGCCGCCTCGCGAGGAAGTCGAGGACGGCTCGCCGCTCGACGCGCGGGGCGGCAGTGCCCAGCCCGGCCTCGTCGACGACCTTGGCGCACCAATGCTGGTCGTAGGTCGGCAACGGGACGAGGTGGACCGGTTTGCCGAGGACGAGGGCCTCGCTGATCAGGTTGAAGCCCGCGTTGGAGAAGACGGCCTCGGAACGGGCCATGTCCGCGATGAACGCCTCGCGGTCGAAGGCGCGTATCTCGATCCGGGTGTCTGCGTACCCACGCAGGGACCTCAGCTCCGCCGGCTGTGCGTAGATCCGCAGCGTGCGGTCCGGTACGGACCGGCGGAAGACCGAGGCCAGCTCGCGGACGGACTCCTCCGGGCCGTGGTCGAAGTAGCGGGAGAAGTAGGCCGTGACGATGGGCTCGGTGGTGACCTGCGCCGACCTGACGAGATCCGGAACGACGGGGGAGATGAACTCCACCCTCTGGTCCTCGGCACTCAGCGGGACGTAGGAGCAGATGAAGGACCGGTCCATGCGGGGCGCGAAGTACCGAAGCCGTTGCTCGTCGGCCGTACGGGCGTACCGGCCGACGGTGGGGAGGTCGAGGCGCCGGTACTTGCTCTGCTGGTCGATGGAGACGAGCGGCCGACCGAAGTGGTAGGCGAGACGGGGGGTGTTGGGCTCGTAGTCGGTGACGAACACGTCCGGGACGCCGCTGTTCCGGACGGCCCGGCGCAGCCGGAGGTGGCGGAGGAGACCTCCGGCCGCCTGCCGGATGTTCGCGCGTAGGGCGTCGCGGGCGTGGATCCGGTCGTCGCGCGCGAGCAGCGTCGGCATCCAGGCGTCCCAGGCGGGGAAGCCGAGGTCCCGGAAGTACTCGACCCTGCCCTGGCCGTTGGTGACGATCCGGACCCGATGTCCGCGGTCGCGGAGGTACTGGGCGATCACGCTCTGCCGGACGGTGTGTCCCATACCGATGCCGTTGACACCGATGATGACGTCGAGCGGTCGTACGTTGCCGATTCCGTTTCCGGGCACGACGATCCCATCCCTTCGGTCAGGAGAGCCGGGTGATGACGTTGCGGGTGACCGTGGCGACCTGGGGATCGGTCGCCAGGAGGCGCGCCCAGTCGGTGGTGGCGGCCGTGAAGATCGTGCCGCCGGCGGTGAAGACGCCGAGCGTGGCGGCCCGGGGGCCGGGCATCGGCTCCCGGGCGGCGAAGTTCCAGGCAGGGGGGAGCTCTGCGATGCCGAGGATCTCGAAGTCCTTCGGCGTTCCGTCCTGGCCGGTGGGGCGCGGGCGGCCGACAGCGTCGTACTCGAACGCCGCGCCGTCGCACTCGTAGCCGATCAGCGCCCCGCCGTGTCCCAGGCTGTCTCCGGTCCTGAGCTCTGTGCCGGCGAAGGCCCAGTGGCCGGCGTCGGTGACGACGAAGCCCTGGGAAGCGCGGGTGCCTTCCCAGTGGCCGCCGCCATTGCGGTAGCTCACGCCCAGGAGGGTGTTCTCCGGCTCCGACTCCCACCAGTGGTCCGGGCACCCGTACGAGCTGTCCGGGTCGGTGCCGGCGGGGGCTCCGGGCGGGAACTTGTCGCAGGACAGCCCTGTCCCGTCCGGGGTGACGCCGACTCGCCACCAGCACGTGTTGGCCCCGAAGTTGGCGATGTGGCCGCCGGCGTCCCGGAAGGCGGTCACGTGGCGCCGGAGGTCGGTGCTCCAGTACTCGTCGTGACCGGCGGCGACCAGGAGACGGTATCCGTCCCGCAGGAACAGCCCCTCGTGGAGGTCCAGGTCGGTGCAGTAGTCGGACTCGATCCGGTTCCGCTCCATCCAGGCGATGAAGGGGGCGTCCCAGTGGGCGAACGTCTGCCGGGGCGATGACGGGTCGTACGCGTCCGGCAGACCCTTCACGGGCCCACCGACACCGCCCCCGGGACGGCGCGTCGTGACGTGGGCGGCGCTGTAGAGGCTGCCGCCGCCCGCCGTGTTGTACGCCTGGTAGGTGAACGTCGGGATCTTGTACAGGATCCTGCGACCGGAGGGCGCGGAGGGGGCGACGACCAGGAGGAAGCGCGCCTCCCGGGCATCCAACGGCGGTGTGCCGGAGCCGCGCTCCGTGCCCAGCACGGCGATGTAGACACCGGACCGCCACTCCGGGGGTACGAGGAACTCGTACGCGGGCCACTGCCAGTCCGCGTCGAAGTTTCCAGGAAACCCGGCACGGCCGGGCCACTCGACGTGGCCCGCGTGCTGCGGTTCGGCTCCCCAGCGGTAGAAGTCGACGTGGAAGCGGGGCGCGGTGGTGGCGATGTGCAGGCGCACTACCTCGCCAGCCCGGGCGCTGGGCCGGGCCGCGTAGCCGTTGACGGTGGTCACGAGCCCTCCTTGGCACGGGCCACGCCGACGAGGTGGAACGGGTCGATCGCCTCGACGCGGGCGTCCCAACCCAGACCGCTCAGCTGGGAGGTGAGCTCGGTCGAGTCTCGGAGCACCTTCACGGCCATGTGACGGGAGCCGTCAGAGAGGGTGCGATGGACGGTCGGCACGGACGCCGCTCCCACCCGGTCCTCGATCTCCGCCTTCGCCGGCGAGTCGTCGAGGAACACCACGCGACCGCCGGGCACCAGAGCCCACCTGAGCAGGTTCCAGAACGCTTCCATCTCCACCGGTGGCACGTGGCTGAGCCAGAACGCGAAGAACACCGTGTCGTACTGGCGGTCCGGCTCCCAGCCGAAGACGTCGGCTTCGATGAAGCGGGTCTCGGTTCCTCGCATACGGTCGCGGGCCCGGCGGAGCATCTCCGGCGCCGCGTCCAGCGCGGTCAGGCTGCGGGCCCGACGAGAGAGGAGCCGGGTCCACTGGCCCGTGCCACAGGCGATCTCCAGGATGTCACCGCCGATCGGCAGCGCGTCCAGGGCCTTCGCGAGCCGCGGCATGTCCATGCGGGTGCCGTACGTGGCGTCGTACTCGTCGGCTCGCGCCCGGTAGTAGGCGATCTGCCCTCCGGACCAGTCGCCCGGATCGCCCTGTCGTTCTTTTGTTCCGCTCACGCTGTGACCACCCCTCTCGACTGCCCACGGAGCCGTGGTGCTCCGTGCCGAGAAGACTGCCGAGCGACGCTGATCAGCGGGCTGTCGTGGTGTCGCACTCGCGGTGCAGCCCTGCCGCTGTCCAGAGCGACGGGTGCGCCTCGCGCGGACCTGGCCGGAATGGCCCGGGTGCTGCATCCGCGCTGAACTCCCGTCGCAGCGAAGGGTCTACGCCGCTGGTCAGGCCGCCCTACCCTGTTACCGTCGTCGGTGTCGGTCGAAGGAGCTCAGGTGGCCACAGTGCAGCGCTGGACCGGACGGGAGGCGCGTGCTCTGCGGCTCGCGACGCGACGGAGCGTGCGTGGCTTCGCGTCCTACCTCGGCGTCAGCGACCGGACGGTGTCCAACTGGGAGGCCCGGGGCGAGGAGATCGTCGTCGCGCCGGACTCCCAGGCGTTACTCGACACGGCGTTGGAACGGAGCGACGCGGAGGTGCGGCAGCGCTTCTGGGACTCCGTCGGTGTTCCGACGCCCGAGGCCGCGCCGGCGCCGGACGAATACCGCCCCATACCTGTTCCGGAGCCCGGCTTGGTGCACAGGTCCGAAGATCTCGAAGGGCTCGTCTCCGTACTCCGTGAGGCGGCGCAGGACGACACCGTCGCCACGGTCGCCCTGTGTGGCCCCGGCGGGTTCGGCAAGACGACGCTGGCCACGCAGGTGTGCCACGACCCGCGCGTACGGGACTCCTTCTCGGAGATCCTCTGGGTGGAGACCGGCGAGGGATGCACGGCCGCCAGGGTCGTCGAGCTGATTTCCGACCTGTGCGTCCACCTCGACGGCAACCGTCCGTCCCTCGCCGATCCGGAGCAGGCCGGCTTTCACCTCGCCCGCCTGCTCCAGGGACGACGTGCGCTCCTCGTCGTCGACAACGTCTGGTCCGCCACCGACCTCGGCCCCTTCCTGCTCGGCGGCGAGGACTGCGTACGGCTCGTGACCACGCGGAACGTGCGCGTCTGCCCCAGCTCCGCCCGAGTCGTGCGCCTGGGGCCCATGGCCCCGGGGGAGATCCGCGAGCTGCTCGTCCGTAACGTCGGTGCCCTGGACGACGCCGAGGCCGCACGCCTCGCAGGCGTGTGCGGAGGATGGCCGCTGCTCGCTTCGATCGTCGGCGCGAACGTCTCGCAGGAGGTCGGCTTCGGCGCCCCGGCCGGTCGCGCCGTCACGGAGACGAGCGCGACGATCCGCGCGCACGGTCCCCAGGCGTTCGACGTCTGGGACTCCGACCAGCGCAGGAACGCCATCGGGCAGGCGCTCGAGTCCAGCCTCCGCAGCCTCGCGGAGAGCGTCTCGATCGCCGGTCGCACGGACCTCCGGGACCGGTACCTCTCCCTGGCCGTGTTCCCTCCGTCGGTGCCGATCCCCATGTCGGTGCTCACCCACTGGTGGGGCACCGCGAACGAATGGGCTCCCCACGTGGTGCGCCAGTTCTGCCGGGTGCTGTCCGACCGGTCCCTGATCGGCGCCTACCTGGCCGACCGGAACGCCATCGTGTTGCACGACGTGTTCCGGTCCTACCTGCGCCATCTGGTCGGCGAGCAGTGGGCGACCCTGCACCGGTCCCTGATCGAGGCGTACCGGCAGAGCACGGACGGTGCCTGGGAAACGCTCGCTGATAGCGAGGGATACCTGTGGCGTCACCTCCCCTACCACCTGCGTGAGGCGTGCCTCGACACCGAGCTCATCGACCTGCTGGCCTCGCCGACGTACGTCATACGCAAGGTCGAACTGGTCGGACACCAGTCTCTGACCGCGGACGCCGCCGTGCTCGACGCCATGCCCGAGCGCCACGACGTCGGCCGCCCGCAGCACCAGGTGTGGGCCACCGCACGGGCCCTGACCGGTGCCGGGTACCTGCTGAACGGGCTGGAGAGCCCGTCCGACATTGCCTCGACCCTCTCGATCGTGTTGCGGCGTGCATCCACCTCAGAGGCGACCCGAGCCCTGGAAAGCGCTGCGAGGGAGGGGACGGTGTTCGCCCCGAGCTGGCTGTTGCCGCCCCCGGAGGTGAGCTCCGAGGCGGTGACGGAGCGCGGTCATATCGGTGCAGTCGTCAGTGTGTCCGCCAGCCGCGGCCTCGTGGCATCAGGCGGCGAGGACGGGGTGGTCAGGCTGTGGAACCTGAACACGGGCAAGTTCCTCCGAGCCCACGAAGCCCATACCGGATGGGTGTTCGCCACCGCGCTCTCCGCGGACGGGATGGTTCTCGCCTCAGCGGGGGACGACGGGGCGATCCGACTGTGGCGCACGGACACCGGCGAACCTGTAGGGGTGCTGCCCGGGCACAACCGCCGTGTTCGCAGCCTCGCCTTCTCCTCAGCCGAATCCGTCCTGGTCTCCGGTGCCGAGGACGGAGCCGTATGTGCGTGGGACCTGGAGCGGCTCGTGCTCCTGCGCACGATGCGGGCGGCAGGTACCCCTGTCTGGTCCGTGGCCATCGGCGGGGACTCCGACTCGCTCGTGGCCGCAGCCGGGGAGGACGAGTTCGTCCGACTCTTCGACCTGCGCACCGGCCGCCTCCTCGACGAACGTGCGGAACACCGGGACTGGGTCCGCACCGTCGCCTTCGCCCCCGGTTCCCCTGTCTTGGCTTCGGGGTCCGGTGACCGTTCTGCGGCATTGTGGGACGTAGCCGACAGGAAACTCGCGATCATCCGCCGGATAGCCGACCTCAGGGCGCGCGTACGTGCCGTTGCTCTGTCCCCGTATGACGACCTTCTCGTCGCCGCCACCGAGGAGCCGAGAATCCAGGCGTTCTCAGATGAGGCGCCCGTAGGCGAGACGCACCTGCCACGGGGCGTGGACTGGGTGCGCTCACTCGCCAGAACGGGCGACGGCACTGTGGTCGCCGGGTGCGAGGACGGCGCTGTCCGCCTCTGGACTGTGGGGAAGAGCAGGCTCAGGACCCTGGCCGACGGCTCGAACACCGTGTGGTCTACACAGTTCGCGGCCGGCGGACGTATCGCCGTGGTCGGCGACGGGGCCGGCGGCGTCGACGTAGTCGACACTGCGACAGCGGCGGTCGGCAGGAGGCTGCCCGCCGCCCATGGACGAGTCTGGTCCCTGGCCTGTGGCAAGGAGCACGTCGCTGCGGCTTGCGGCGACGGCGCGGTCAGGGTCTGGTCGCTGCCCGACCAGGCATGGTCGCTCACCCTGAACCAGGACACCCCGCGAACGTGGGCTGTGACGATGGCCCGTTCGACGCCTCGTATCGCTGCGAGCACGGGCGACGGACACATCCGGTGCTGGGATCTTCTTACCGCGACGCTGTTGTGGACTCAGGACGTGCACGCCGGTCGGCTGCGGTCGCTCTCGTTCGACGACAGCGGAGACGTTCTGGCTGCCTGCGGTGGTGACGGCTCGGTGCGCGTGTGGCACGCCCCCACAGGGGATTTCAGAAGCCGGTTCAGTAGCCCCAGCGGGTGGGCTCGCGCCGTCACCGTGGACGGTCCGGGCGACCGCGTGGCCGTCGGGGCGGGAACCGGAGACATCGCGGTACGGCATCTGGGGACGGACCGGTTTACCTCCCACCTCTCCGGTCACACGGGCCGCATCCTCATGCTGGGCTTCATGGGCGACGAGGACCGCCTCGTGTCGGCTGCGGCGGACGGGACGGTGCGCGTCTGGTCGCTCGGCGAACAGCGGCAGATCGCCAAGGTCCGGGTGGACGCCTCACTGCACTGCGCCGCCTTCGAACCGGCGACGGGTGAGGTGCTGATCGGGAGCGCGGCTGGTGTCGTGGGCCTGAAGGTCATGGATACGTGAGCGACATGCGAAGGGCTTTGGACAACATGGCACAGAAGACCTCCCTCGTCTCGGGTGATACGGCTGGAGCGCCGGTCATCCTGAGCAACGAGCCCGGCTCGTTCGCCTGGGGCGTGCTGGCCAAGCGCCACCCTGCCCTCATCCAGCAGGTACGAGACGCCTTCCCTTATGGCCGCCCGCAGCACGGGGCCCTCGACGCCCTGCTGGACGAGATCACCAATGGCGTCATCGAGTCACTCGCTCCCGGAGAGCACGACCGTGAGCGCTGGGCGGACTGGGGGCAGGAGCACTTCGGGCGCTCCTGGTTCGACGCCCCGTTCCTTTGGGCGGAGAGCTACTTCTACCGCAGGCTCCTCGGCGCGGTCGGGTACTTCGGCACCGGGCCGTGGCAGGGAGTCGATCCGTTCGCGCCGTTCAAGCAGGCCGAGCTGCGCGGTGAGGCGGTGGAGGAGGAACTGCGGGCCCTGGACGCGCTCGCGAGCGTTCCGGCGGACGAGCGGGCTGCGGCCCTGCTCCACGCGTCGCTCTGGGGCAACCGCGCGGACCTCGGCTTCCGCGTCTTGGCGGGGGAGACAGCGGCCGGTGACGCGGCTGTCTCCGCCCTGGTGGCCGACGACAGCACCGTGCTGTGGCAGCTGCTGCCCGTCGGGGGCTCCTCGACCGTCGCCGTGGTGGCGGACAACGCGGGCCGCGAGCTGATTCCGGACCTGATCCTCATCGACCACCTCCTCGAACAGCGGCATGCTGAACAGGCTGTGCTGCACCTCAAGCCGTACCCCTACTACGTTTCCGACGCGATGACGGCCGACGTCGTCGACTGCCTCCGCCGCCTCACCGAGGCACCCGGCCAAGCCGGAGCGATCGGCGGCCGGCTGTGGAAGGCCATGGCGGTAGGAACCCTGGAGGTCCGTGCCCACCCGTTCTTCTGCGCTCCGCTGCCGTACGAGGACATGCCCGAGGACCTCCGCGGCGAGTTCGCGAGCACCACGCTCACCATCCTCAAGGGCGACCTCAACTATCGACGTCTGGTGGGCGACCGGCTGTGGGACGCCACGGCGCCCTTCGCCGGTCTCACCGCATACTTCCCGGGGGCAGTCGCGGCGCTCCGGACTCTGAAGTCCGACGTCATCGTCGGCCTGGAGCAGGAAGCGCTGGACGCGCTGGATCGGTCCGGGGCTGCCTGGCGTACGAGTGGCACGCACGCGCTGATCCAGGTTCGACGGTAGGGGATCGTCGTGACGGTCGAGGCCAGAAGAGCGGTCGCCGCTGCCGTCGTCGTGTGAGGGGCGGCGACGTGTGGCAGAAGGGGCACTCTCCTGGCAGTTCCCGGCAGGGAAGATCGAACCCGAGGAGACTCCCGGGGAAGCCGCAACATGTGAGACCGAGGAAGAGACCGGGCTCCTGGTGATTCCATAAAGCGTGCTGGGACAAACGGGTTCACCACATGACAGGCCGGGAGATCCACTACATCGCACGCTGCCCCGTCGGCGGCCAGCGGTCGTGGCGAGTGCTGACTAGTACTCCAGCAGGATTTCGCTGTCTGAACTGTGGTTTTCAGCGGGCGGCGGGAGTGTAGCGGGTTGGTGGGTGGTCGGGGGCGGTCTCACGGAGGCCGCCCCTCGAACGCGTGCAGCCGCCGCCGGTAGTGACAGTGGCGTGCGACCGCCTGGCGTTGTCGGCGCCAGCGCGACCAGTTCATCGCGTGACGTCGGTCTCTGTATCCGCGCAGGTGCGGGAGCTGGGGACGGCAAGCTGCCAGGAGTCGCCGAATCTCCGCCACGGTGAGCTCGACAGCCCCGGCTGCCTCACCGGTTCCGCCCCCTTTTCCCGGGCCTGCTGTGCCGTGGCCGCGAGGAAGGCGTGCGCGAGCATGGCGAGAGTGATGTGCCGGTACCAGCCGACGTATCGGCGGACTTCGTACTGGTCCAGGCCGCATTCGTTCTTCGCGGCCTGGAAACACTCCTCGATCGTCCAGCGCGCCCCGGCGATCCGCACCAGTTGGTGGGCGGTGGTCTCCAGCGGGGCGTAGACGAGGTAGTAGGCGATCTCGCCGGGCCTGCGGATGCTGCGGCGGGCCAGCGCCCACCGCATCCGGCAGGGGAACTCGCCCTGGTAGTCGAACTCGGCGACGGCCGCCAGCCGTACCGCTGCCAAGTGGTAGAGTCGCTGTCCTTTCGCGCCGCCGCCGCAGGAGATCTTCTCCCACGCCTCGTCCGGGGCCTGGGCGAACAGGCCCTCGACGCGGGGGCAGCCCACGGTGAACTGCGACTTGGGCACGGCCAGGACATAGCCGACGCCTGACTGTTCCAGCAGTCGGCGGAAACGGCCGTCCTGTCCATAGGCGGAGTCCGCGGTGACCCAGGCGACGCGCAGTACCATGCGGCGGGCCAGTTGGCCCTTGGTGGCGAACTCCCGGCCGTCGGGGACTCTGGCCGTTCGGCAGCGTTCGCGGTCCTCGGCCCAGGCCCTGGGGAGGTAGAGCTCGCGGTCGACCAGCGCCCGGCCGCGCGTGGTGCAGTAGGCGGCGAAGACGCCTATCTGGCAGTTCTCGGTGCGTCCCGCGGTTCCGGAGTACTGGCGCTGGACCCCGGCGGACGTGGTGCCCTTTTTGATGAATCCGGTGTCGTCGACGACGAGGACTCCGCCGTCTTCTCTCAGCTTGTCGGCCGTGTATTCCTGCAGGTCGTCGCGAATGTCGTCGGCTTCCCACTTCGCGCCGGCCAGCAGGTGCTGCAGGCCGTCGGGAGTGGCGTGGCCCGCCTGCTCGGCCAGCTGCCAGCTGTTCTTGCGAGCGACCGGGGCGAGCAGGCCACGCACGTAGTCACGCATACGGCGGCGGAGCTCGACGCGGTGGAAACGGTGGCCGATGGTCAGGAAGAGGTCGTCCAGCTCCAGGTCCCATTGCTCGGCAGCACTCTCGGTGATCACACGTGGAGGCTTCCCCGGACGCTGTCACTACCGGCGGCGGCTGCACACGTTCGAGGGGCGGCCTCCGTGAGACCGCCCCCGACCACCCACCAACCCGCTACACTCCCGCCGCCCGCTGAAAACCACAGCTCAGACAGCGAAATCCTGCTGGAGTACTAGGTGGCCGGCTTGGCTGGGCCACGCACGGCAATGAGGCTCACCACCGCAGTCGTCCTGGCCGAGGCCGGAGCCTTGGTACACGTGATTGCCGAGCGGGTGCCGGGCGTCACGTCACTGGTGGCCGGGGCGGGGTCGGGGCCGTACCTGGTCGAGCTGAAGGCCGAGGTCGCCCAGCGGGGCCGACGGTCCCTGGAGATCTTCATAGTACGGGCGAAGCTTTGCTTCGCGCTCCCCAAGGGGGTGCAGGGTCCGGGACGTGCCACTGCCATCCAGCGTGGCCCGTGCCATCCGAAGCGCATGGAGCAGTTCGCGCCAGTGCCTGTCACGCTGCCTGGGACGACCCGACTCCGGTGGAGGCCGAGCGCAGAAGGCCGAGAACCTGCCAACTCCCGGTGACGGCACGCGAACGGACGGCCACCAACCGGAACTAACCAAAGTCCCAGTGAAGTCCCAGAGACGCCGCCGCCCCCTCCCTGACCCGCTAAGTCGCAGGTCGGGCGGGGTGCAGCGGCGCCCGTGTCTCAGATATCGCGGAAGATCTCGATCTGCGCGCCCACCGAGTTCAGCCGCTCGGCCAGCTCCTCGTAGCCGCGGTTGATGACATAGACGTTCCGCAGTACGGAGGTGCCCTCGGCTGCCATCATTGCCAGCAGGACCACCACCGCGGGGCGCAGGGCGGGCGGGCACATCATCTCGGCGGCGCGCCAGCGGGTGGGGCCCTCGACCAGGACGCGGTGGGGGTCGAGGAGCTGGAGCCGACCGCCGAGGCGGTTGAGGTCGGTGAGGTAGATCGCCCGGTTGTCGTAGACCCAGTCGTGGATCAGGGTCTGGCCCTGGGCCGTCGCCGCGATCGCGGCGAAGAACGGGACGTTGTCGATGTTCAGGCCGGGGAACGGCATCGGGTGGATCTTGTCGATGGGCGCCTCCAGCTTGGAGGGGCGTACCGTCAGGTCCACCAGCCGGGTGCGGCCGTTGTCCGCCGTGTACTCGGTGGAGCGGTCGTGGTCGAGGCCCATCTCCTCCAGGACCGCGAGTTCGATCTCCAGGAACTCGATCGGGACCCGGCGGATCGTCAGCTCGGACTCGGTGACCACGGCGGCGGCCAGCAGGCTCATCGCCTCGACCGGGTCCTCGGAGGGGGAGTAGTCGACGTCCACGTCGATGGTGGGGACGCCGTGCACGGTGAGGGTCGTGGTGCCGATCCCCTCGACCTCGACGCCGAGCGCCTCCAGGAAGAAGCAGAGGTCCTGGACCATGTAGTTGGAGGAGGCGTTGCGGATGACCGTGACGCCGTCGTGGCGGGCGGCGGCCAGCAGCGCGTTCTCGGTCACCGTGTCGCCGCGTTCGGTCAGGACGATGGGTCGTCCGGCGGTGGCGGGGCGTTCGACCCGGGCGTGGTAGAGGCCCTCGGTCGCGGTGATGTCGAGGCCGAAGCGGCGGAGCGCGATCATATGGGGCTCGATGGTGCGGGTGCCCAGGTCGCAGCCGCCCGCGTACGGCAGCCGGAAGTTGTCCACGCGGTGCAGCAGCGGACCGAGGAACATGATGATCGAACGGGTCCGGCGGGCGGCGTCGGCGTCGATGGCGTCCAGGTCCAGCCGGGCCGGGGGCACGATCTCCAGATCCATGCCCTCGTTGATCCACCGGGTCCGGACCCCGATCGAGTTGAGGACCTCCAGAAGCCGGTAGACCTCCTCGATCCGGGCGACCCGGCGCAGCACCGTACGGCCCTTGTTGAGGAGAGAGCCGCAGAGCAGGGCGACACAGGCGTTCTTGCTCGTCTTGACGTCGATCGCGCCGGAGAGGCGCCGTCCGCCGACTACGCGCAGATGCATGGGGCCCGCGTACCCCAGGGAGACGATTTCACTGTCGAGCGCTTCGCCGATGCGTGCGATCATCTCAAGGCTGATGTTCTGGTTACCGCGTTCAATGCGATTGACCGCACTCTGGCTGGTGCCGAGCGCTTCGGCGAGTTGGCTCTGTGTCCAGCCACGATGCTGTCGGGCGTCACGGATGAGCCTGCCGATGCGTACGAGGTAGTCGTCTGCCATGCGCCAGAGGTTATCTCAGATATGAGATGAGGCGCGCGTCGGGGGTGTCAACCGGGTGAGCCGTACGCGCCGTGTCCGCCGCACTTCTGACGCTCCGTCGGTGGCGGCGTCACGGCAACCCGGGCGGACCGTTCGGGTGGTCCCGGACTTCTGCCCCTTGTCGGACAGGCTATTCCCGGCCGGATCGAAGGGGAAGAATTCCGCCATTCGGGAGCGGGGGAAGGTGCTGCCTCCTGTCCGGGTCATCCTGAAATGCCGGAGGGAAGGGGTGAGGGAGTCGTCCCCGTATGGCGGATCCTGTCGGATTTATCCGTAGGGGCATGGAGGGGGTGGGGCGTGCCGGATGTCACGTGCCGGATGCCGCGTAGGGGTGGCGTTCCGGGTGTCGCCGTACGTCTGCGGTGCGGGGTAGGGGTGGCGGTGGAGGGCGCGCGTCGCCGTCCGCCGGACGTGACGGAGCACGCTCGGGCCGCCCCGGGTGCCGGGCGCCCCAGGTCGAGGGCGTACGCGGGCATGCGGGGGCACCCTCGTGAGGCGCCACGGGGGTGCCCGCGCATGACCGCGACGCGGCGATGTACTAGAGTTATCTCGACATCGAGATAACTGCCCGGGCGTACCGCAGTCGCCATCCCGGTAAGGGTTACCTAACTAAGCCCTACCTTAGCGGATCGATGAGGGGCCATGGCGGCAGCATGACGTAGTACGCGCACATTGATGAAGGAGACTGTCGTGTCGGCGAACAGCTTCGACGCCCGCAGCACGCTGCGCGTGGGCGACGAGTCGTACGAAATCTTCCGGCTGGACAAGGTCGAGGGCTCCGCGCGGCTGCCCTACAGCCTGAAGGTGCTGCTGGAGAATCTGCTCCGCACCGAGGACGGCGCGAACATCACCGCCGACCACATCCGGGCGCTCGGTGGCTGGGACTCCCAGGCCCAGCCGAGCCAGGAGATCCAGTTCACGCCGGCCCGCGTCATCATGCAGGACTTCACCGGTGTCCCCTGTGTCGTCGACCTCGCCACCATGCGCGAGGCCGTCAAGGAGCTGGGCGGCGACCCGGCGAAGATCAACCCGCTGGCCCCGGCCGAGCTGGTGATCGACCACTCCGTCATCGCCGACAAGTTCGGCACCCGCGACTCGTTCGCCCAGAACGTCGAGCTGGAGTACGGCCGCAACAAGGAGCGCTACCAGTTCCTGCGCTGGGGCCAGACCGCCTTCGACGAGTTCAAGGTCGTCCCGCCCGGCACCGGCATCGTCCACCAGGTGAACATCGAGCACCTGGCCCGTACGGTCATGGTCCGAGGCGGCCAGGCGTACCCCGACACCCTCGTCGGCACCGACTCCCACACCACCATGGTCAACGGCCTCGGTGTGCTCGGCTGGGGCGTCGGCGGCATCGAGGCCGAGGCCGCGATGCTCGGCCAGCCCGTCTCCATGCTCATCCCGCGGGTCGTCGGCTTCAAGCTGACCGGCGAGCTGACCCCCGGCACCACCGCCACCGACCTGGTGCTCACCATCACCGAGATGCTGCGCAAGCACGGGGTCGTCGGCAAGTTCGTGGAGTTCTACGGTGAGGGCGTGGCCGCCACGTCGCTCGCCAACCGCGCCACCATCGGCAACATGTCCCCCGAGTTCGGCTCCACCGCCGCGATCTTCCCGATCGACGACGAGACGCTGAACTACCTGCGGCTGACCGGCCGCTCCGCCCAGCAGGTCGCGCTGGTCGAGGCGTACGCCAAGGAGCAGGGCCTCTGGCTGGACCCGGCCGCCGAGCCCGACTTCTCGGAGAAGCTGGAGCTGGACCTCTCCACGGTCGTCCCCTCGATCGCCGGTCCGAAGCGCCCGCAGGACCGGATCGTGCTGGCCAACGCCGCCGAGCAGTTCGCCCAGGACGTCCGCAACTACGTCGACGACGACGAGGAGGCGGGCAAGGAGTCCTTCCCGGCCTCGGACGCCCCGGCCACCGCCAACGGCGTGCCCACCCGGCCGACCACCGTGACGGCCCCCGACGGGTCCACGTACGAGATCGACCACGGCGCCGTCACCGTCGCCGCGATCACCTCCTGCACCAACACGTCCAACCCGTATGTGATGGTCGCCGCCGCCCTGGTGGCCAAGAAGGCGGTCGAGAAGGGCCTCAGCCGGAAGCCGTGGGTGAAGACCACCCTCGCCCCGGGCTCCAAGGTCGTCACCGACTACTTCGACAAGGCGGGTCTCACCCCCTACCTCGACAAGGTCGGCTTCAACCTGGTCGGTTACGGCTGCACCACCTGCATCGGCAACTCCGGCCCGCTGCCGGAGGAGGTCTCCAAGGCGGTCAACGAGAACGACCTGGCCGTCACCTCGGTCCTCTCCGGCAACCGCAACTTCGAGGGCCGGATCAACCCCGACGTCAAGATGAACTACCTGGCGTCCCCGCCGCTGGTGGTCGCCTACGCCATCGCCGGCTCGATGAAGGTCGACATCACCCGCGACGCCCTGGGCACCGACCAGGACGGCAAGCCGGTCTACCTCCAGGACATCTGGCCCTCCGAGGCCGAGGTGAACGACGTCGTCGCCAACGCCATCGGCGAGGACATGTTCAACAAGTCCTACCAGGACGTCTTCGCCGGAGACGCCCAGTGGCAGGCGCTGCCGATCCCGACCGGCAACACCTTCGAGTGGGACACCGAGTCCACGTACGTCCGCAAGCCCCCGTACTTCGAGGGCATGGCGATGGAGCCCTCCCCGGTCACCGACATCACCGGCGCCCGGGTGCTCGCCAAGCTGGGCGACTCGGTCACCACCGACCACATCTCCCCGGCCGGTGCCATCAAGGCCGACACCCCGGCCGGCAAGTACCTCACGGAGCACGGCGTCGAGCGCCGCGACTTCAACTCCTACGGCTCGCGCCGTGGCAACCACGAGGTCATGATCCGCGGCACCTTCGCCAACATCCGACTGCGGAACCAGATCGCGCCGGGCACCGAGGGCGGCTTCACCCGCGACTTCACCCAGCAGGACGCTCCGGTGTCGTTCATCTACGATGCCTCCCGCAACTACATCGAGCAGGGCACCCCGCTGGCGATCCTGGCGGGCAAGGAGTACGGCTCCGGCTCCTCCCGCGACTGGGCCGCCAAGGGCACCGCGCTGCTCGGCGTCAAGGCCGTCATCGCCGAGTCGTACGAGCGCATCCACCGCTCGAACCTGATCGGCATGGGTGTCCTCCCGCTCCAGTTCCCGGAGGGCGCGAGCGCCGAGACCCTGGGCCTGACCGGCGAGGAGACCTTCTCCTTCACCGGTGTGACCGAGCTGAACAACGGCACCACCCCGCGCACCGTCAAGGTCACCACCGACACGGGTGTGGAGTTCGACGCGGTCGTCCGGATCGACACCCCCGGCGAGGCGGACTACTACCGCAACGGCGGCATCATGCAGTACGTCCTGCGGAACCTGATCCGCGGCTGACGCGGTCGCGGACCACGGTCCGCGACCTGATTACCGGCACGACGAGGGCCGTATCCCCAGGGTGAATTCCCGGGGGGTGCGGCCCTTCGCCGTGCCCGCGGAGGAGGCCGGGGGGCGGGGAAGGGGGTGCCCGGGGCCGGGCTGAGGGGTGTCCGGGGCGCTACGACAGCCGGGACCCGGGAGCCCGGTTCCGACGCCCGTACGCCCGGACGCAGGGGGCCGGTACGGCGGGCCCGAGGGGTCCGTACGGCCGGGCCCGCGGGGGGCGGAGGAGTCGGAAGCGGGCGTCCGGCGGCGGCGCCGGGGCCGGGCCCGGGGTGCCGGAGCGGGGTCTACGCGACCGGGAACCTGGGGCGCTCCGAGCCGGGCCGGGGGTACGTTCCGCCCCGGGAAAACCATCGAAATCCGACCGGTCGCACAGCTTTTTCCAGCCACTTTCGCACCGATGCGGATCGGCCGCATTCTCCCGCGCCCCGCCCGAATCGCGGCATTCGTCGCCCGGGTGAACCCCGCTGATCCCGGCCGAAGTCCGGTGCTCCGATCTTCGGCGGTGCCCGAATTCCCCCGCCGAATGCGCTCTTGGGATCCGATGGGCAGTTCTTTCCGTCCGCCCCGGCTTTCCCGCTATTGCTCCGCTCCGGCGGCGGCCCGTCCCGAGTGCGGAAGTGCTGTCGATCATGGCGATCAGGATGTTGGCAACGTTGTCCGAATCCCCGGAGCAACCCCATCGGGAGGCGGGCGCCCGGCCCTGTCAAGAGCGCCGGTGCGATGTCGGCGCGCAATAGCGGCGCGATGTGCTTGGAATCAGCCATTCCGCTGAGAACGATCTGGTCATACCCGCCTTCGCATGTCAGGCGGGTGTCAGCGGGACGTCCCATGTCCGGGGCGGGGGAGATATCCGTACGGTCTCAACTAGGGAAAGACTGACAGTGAACCTTGCTCTTGATCTTGCTCCCCCTGAGGGAAGTGGACTATACCTGTCGGCGTCCGAGCGGGTGTCCGACGACACCGTCCGGGCCAGGGGGAACGGGCGGGTGGGCCGCCGTGTGCCGTAAACGCGATGACCACCGCCGGGGCTCCCGAAGAAAGGTGCACCACCCAAGCTTTACTGAGTTTCCTGCGGGAAATCACAGCAATTCACCGCGGTGTGCGGAGCCCTGCGCCGGGAGGCGTGACGGACGGGCGACTTGTTCACCGCCTGAGTCCTGATGAAGGCGAGGACTTGAGCATGGGATCCACCTCCGTCCACGAGAACGGCGGTCTCGGCCGTCGGAAGCTGATGAAGCGCTCCGCGGCGCTGGGCCTGATGACCGTACCCGCAGTGGGCTTTCTGTCCTCCTGTGCCAGCGGCGACGGCGACAAGAAGGAAGCCGAGAAGGGCACGAAGTCCGAGAAGAACCCCCTGGCGGTCAATGAGACGGCCGAACTCGACTTCGTGCTCTTCAATGGCGGCTTCGGCGACCAGTACGCCCGGGACGCCGTCAAGGTCTACGAGAAGAACTTCCCCAAGGCGAAGGTGAAGTTCCACGCCACCCAGGCGATCCAGACCGAGCTGCAGCCGCGCTTCAACGGCGGCACCCCGCCGGACCTGATCGACAACTCCGGCAAGGAACAGATGGACATGGGCGTCCTGGTCGCCCAGAAGCAGCTGCACGACCTCACCGAGCTGCTCGACGCCCCCTCCTACGACGACCCCAAGAAGAAGGTCCGCGACACCCTGCGGCCGGGCATCGTCGAGATGGGCCAGTTCGAGGGCTCCCCGGTCTGGATGCTCTACTACGCCTACACCGTCTACGGCGTCTGGTACTCGCAGAAGCTTCTCAACTCGCTCGACGCCGAGTACCCGGAGACCTGGGACCAGATGCTGGCGGTCTGCGAGAAGGCGAAGAAGAAGGGCATCGCCGGCTGGACCTACGCCGGTGTCCACCCGTACTACATCCCCTTCACGCTCTACCCGATGATCGCCAAGCGCGGCGGCCCGGACGTCATCAAGGCGATCGACAACCTGGAGCCGAACGCCTGGAAGCACCCCGCGGTCAAGGACTGCTTCGAGCGGTACTACGAGCTGAAGAAGAAGGGGTACGTCCTCGACGGCACCCCCGGTCTCGACCACATCCAGTCGCAGACCAAGTGGACCGAGGGCAAGGCGCTGTTCATCCCCAACGGCTCCTGGGTGGAGAACGAGGCGGCGAACACCATGCCGAAGGACTTCGACCTGGCCGTCAGTGCCCCCACCGGCATCGACTCCAGCGACAAGATGCCCTTCGGTACCCTCTGGGCCTCCGGCGGCGAGCCGTTCATCGTCCCCTCCAAGGCGAAGAACAAGGCCGGCGGCATGGAGCAGCTCCGGATCATGCTCGGTGCCGACTCGTCGCGGAACTTCACCAAGGCCGTGAAGTCGCTGAGCGCGTTCGACGGCGGTACCGACGGTATCGAGCTGACCCCGGGCATGAAGTCCGTCGTCGCCGCCCTCGAGAAGGCCGGTACGAATGTGGTCAACCCGCGGCTCGGAGACTGGTACGCGGCGCTTCAGAAGGAGAAGATCGGTGCGGCTCTCGGTGAGCTGATGGCGGGCCGGATCACCCCGGCCGAGGCCATCAAGAAGGCTCAGAAGGTCGCCGACGAGACCGCCAAGGACGACTCCATCAAGAAGTTCAAGCGCCAGTGAACCCTGTCGGGGCCCCGTCCGGCCGACCGGGGACGGGGCCCCGGCCTCCACACGGCACCAGCGGTGCTTTCCGAGGGAAGATCGGGGTCGGTAGGAAATGCAGCACGGTAAGTACCGTTTCATCGCGGGGTTCCTGGTAGTCCCCCTGGCGCTCTACGCGCTCTTCGTCATCTGGCCGTTCATCCAGTCGATCTACTATTCGTTCACGAACTGGACGGGACTCAGTCCCGAATTCTCGATGGTCGGCTTCGACAACTACACCAGGATGTTCGAGGACGACGTCTTCTGGAAGTCGC
Organism: Streptomyces sp. NPDC020875; assembly: GCF_040641415.1. Classification (NCBI taxonomy): domain Bacteria; kingdom Bacillati; phylum Actinomycetota; class Actinomycetes; order Kitasatosporales; family Streptomycetaceae; genus Streptomyces; species Streptomyces sp. NPDC020875. Next base: position 82,316 of record NZ_JBFADP010000035.1, read on the forward strand.
TCCAGCACAGCCTGACCTTCGCCGTGGCGCTGCCACTGGTGACGATCGGCCTGGCACTGTTCTTCGCCTTTATGATCAATGTCGGCGGGCGGCGGCGCAAGGGTGCGGCGGTCACCGGAGTCCGGGGTTCGGGCTTCTACAAGATCGTGTACTTCTTCCCGCAGGTCCTTTCGATCGCGATCGTGGCCCTGCTCTTCAAGTTCGCGTACAACCCGGCCGACGGGGCCATCAACACCGCGTTGAAGACCTTCGGCATCGGTGCCCAGCCGCAGTGGCTGGGGGACCCCGATCTGGCGCTGATCTGTGTGATGGTCGTCCTCGTCTGGTCGACCGTGGGATTCTTCGTGGTCCTCTTCTCGGCGGGCATGGCCTCCATCCCCCGGGACTTCTACGAGGCGGCCCTGCTCGACGGCGCGAGCCGGTTCACCACCTTCTTCAAGATCACCCTGCCGCTGCTCTGGGACACCGTGCAGTCCGGGTGGATCTATATGGGCATCCTCGCGCTCGGCGCCGAGTCCTTCGCGGTGGTCCAGATCATGACGGTCGGCCCCAGCGGCGGCGGACCCGACTACTCGACCATCGTCATGCCGCTGTACGTGTACCAGAAGGCATTCCGCGACGGCCAGGCCGCCTACGCGACGACCATCGGTGTCGCCCTCCTCTTCGTCACCCTGCTCTTCGCGGCCGCGGTGATGCGACTGGGTCGGCGCGAGCGGCTGGAGTACTGAGATGAAGACGACTGACACCACGGCCGAGGGCGTGGCCGGTGACGGCCCCGAGCTGACGAAGACGACCGACGTACCGAAGCCGGCGGCCCCCGTCCGCCGGACGGAGAAGTCCGAGGGCGGCGTCCTCAATGTCTTCTCCCACGGTGTGCTGGTCATCTGGGCGATCCTGGTGGTGCTGCCGCTGCTCTGGGCGGTGATGTCCTCCTTCAAGACGGACAAGGCGATCTTCACCACGCCGTGGTCGCTGCCGGACAGCCTCCAGTTCGACAACTGGTCCCGGGCCTGGAACGAGGCCCGGATGAGCGACTACTTCCTCAACACCATTCTGGTGGTGGGCGGTTCGCTGATCGGGACGCTGCTGCTGGGATCGATGGCGGCCTATGTCCTGGCCCGGTTCGACTTCCCCGGCAACCGGTTCATCTACTTCCTCTTCATCGGAGGAATGAGCTTCCCGGTGATCCTGGCGCTGGTGCCGCTGTTCTACGTCCTTCAGAACATGTCCATGCTGAACACCCTGCACGGACTGATCCTGGTGTACATCGCCTACTCGCTCCCGTTCACCGTGTTCTTCCTGACGGCGTTCTTCCGAACGCTGCCGACCTCGGTGGCGGAGGCGGCGTTCATGGACGGGGCCTCGCACACCCGGACGTTCTTCCAGGTCATGCTGCCGATGGCGAAGCCCGGACTGATCAGTGTCGGGATCTTCAATTTCCTCGGACAGTGGAATCAGTATCTGCTGCCCACGGTGCTCAACACCGATCCGGACCGGAAGGTGCTCTCCCAGGGGCTGGTCCAGCTCGCGGTCAGCCAGGGATACAAGGGTGACTACTCCGGTCTCTTCGCCGGGCTGGTGATGGCGATGCTGCCGGTACTCGCCGCGTACATCATCTTCCAGCGGCAGGTGGTGGCCGGTCTGACCGCCGGCGCCCTGAAGTAGCCCGTACGGAAGGACCGCAGCGCCTCCCGAGGCGCCCCCGGCCCGACGCCCCCGGCTGATTTCCCGCCGGGGGCGTCGATGCGTGCCGCCCGCAGCCTTGCCCGCCGCCCCGGGTGGCGCCCCGGGACCGGTCCGGACCTCCGCCCCTTGACGCGATTCCCCCGCCCGGGTCAGCTTGGAGTTCACAAGTTGTACGCATTCGGCGGGAGTGGTGGGTCGTGGAGACTCCGGGTTCGCAGACGTCCCTGCACCGGGCCAACCTGGAGCGGGTCGTCCGGGCCGTACGGATGGCGGGCTCGCTCACCCAGGCCGAGATCGCCCGGAGCACCGGACTCTCCGCCGCCACCGTCTCCAATATCGTCCGCGAGCTGAAGGAGAGCGGCACCGTCGAGGTCACCCCCACCTCGGCGGGCGGCCGGCGGGCCCGGTCGATCTCCCTCAGCGCCGCCGCCGGGGTCGTCGTCGGAGTCGACTTCGGCCATACCCATCTCCGGGTCGCCGTCGCCGACCTCGCCCACCAGGTGCTCGCCGAGGACTCCGAGCCGCTCGATGTGGACTCGTCGGCCGACGGCGGCTTCGACCGGGCCGAACGGATGGTCACCCGGCTGATCGCCGCCACCGGGACCGCCCCGGAAAAGGTCCTCGGCGTCGGACTGGGCGTACCGGGACCCATCGACGGCGAGTCCGGGATGATCGGCCCCACCTCGATGCTGCCGGGCTGGGTCGGCTCCAACCCGGGCAAGGAGATGTCGGACCGGCTCGGCGTCCCGGTCCATGTGGACAACGACGCCAATCTGGGGGCCCTGGGCGAACTGATCTGGGGCGCCGCCCGGGGCGTCGCCGACCTCGCCTACATCAAGGTCGCGGGCGGTGTCGGCGCCGGACTGGTGATGGGCGGCCGGATCTACCGGGGCCCCGGCGGCACCGCGGGCGAGATCGGCCATCTCACCCTCGACGAATCCGGTCCGGTCTGCCGCTGCGGCAACCGGGGCTGTCTGGAGACCTTCGCCGCCGTACGGTACGTACTGCCGCTGCTCCACCCCGTCCACGGCCCCGGGCTGACCATGGACCGGGTGGTACGGCTCGCCCGGAGCGGGGACCCCGGTTGTGCCCGGGTGATCGCCGACACCGGGCGGCATCTGGCCGTCGGGGTGGGAGCGCTCTGCAATCTGCTCAACCCCCGGGTGGTGGTGGTCGGCGGGGAGATCGCCGAGGCGGGCGAGGTGCTGCTGGCCCCGCTCCGTACGGCGCTGACCAGGTACGCGATCCCCAGCGCCGCCCAGCGGCTGACCGTGGTCAAGGGCGCGCTGGGCGCGCGGGCCGAGGTGCTGGGCGCGGTGGCCCTGGTGCTGAGCGAGATGGGGGACTCGGCCCTGGTCGGCCGAACCGCCCCCGGAGTGTGAGAAGCATTCACTTAGAGAACGGATGGCACCGTTGTCATCTCGTTAATGATTTACTCCTTGACCCCGCAGATCCGGCCGAGTTGACTGCCTGTCACCTCGGCCGCGATGACGCGGCCGCGTCAGGAGGTAACGATGAACGCTCGGCTGAGTCGTGTCGTGTCCACCGCCTTATCCGCCGCCGCGGCCCTGGCCCTGACCGCCTGCGGCAGCGCCAAGGAGTCCGGGGACGAGGAGAGCGACCGGGCCACCGGGACCAGGGCCGCCAAGGGCGACGACATCGCGGTCGGTCTGCTTCTCCCGGAGAACCAGACCGCCCGCTACGAGAAGTTCGACAAACCTCTGATCGAGAAGCGGATCAGTGAGCTGACCAACGGCCGGGGCGAGGTCGTCTACGCCAACGCCAAGCAGGACGCGAGCCTGCAGAGCCAGCAGATCGACACCATGATCACCAACAAGGTCGACGTCCTGGTGCTCGACGCGGTGGACTCCAGGGCCGTCGCGGGCGGGGTCCGCAAGGCGAAGGAGGCCGGGATCCCGGTGGTCGCCTACGACCGGCTGGCCGAGGGCCCGATCGACGCCTACACCTCCTTCGACAACGAGGAGGTCGGCCGGGTCCAGGCCGAGGCGCTGCTCGCCGCCCTCGGCGACCGGGCGAAATCGGGCCGGATCGTGATGATGAACGGCTCCGTCACCGATCCCAACGCCGCCCTCTACAAGAAGGGCTCCCACGCCGTACTCGACGGCAAGGTGAACATCGGCCGGGAGTACGACACCAAGGAGTGGAAGCCCGAGAACGCCAACTCCAATATGGAGAGCGCGATCACGGCCCTCGGCAAGGACGAGATCATCGGTGTCTACTCGGCCAACGACGGCATGGCGGGCGGCATCATCACCGCCCTGAAGGCCGCCGGTTTCGAGAAGCTGCCACCGGTCACCGGACAGGACGCCGAACTCGCCGCCGTCCAGCGGATCGTCGCCGGTGAGCAGTACCAGAGCGTCTACAAGCCCTACGCGGGCGAGGCGAACGCCGCCGCCGAGATGGCCGTCGCTCTGGCCCGGGGCCGTGACCTGGGGACCGTCGCCAAGGACTCGGTCGACAGCCCCACCACCCGGGGCGTCCCCGCGGCCCTGGTGGAGGTGACATCCCTGACCAGGGAGAACGTCCGGGAGACCGTCGTCAAGGACGGTATCTACACCATCGCCGAGATCTGTACCGACAAGTATCGCGCCGCCTGCGACGCGCTCGGCCTGAAGTAGCCCGGCCCCCGGCCCCCGCGGAGGGCCCCGGCCTCCCCGGCCCCGGCCTCCCGGTGCCCCCGCGCCGGGCCGCCGGATCCACCGCACCCGTACTCGTACCGCGGCCCCGCCCCGCTCGGACGGGCCCGGTGCGCACCCCGCCGGTCAGGCGGCGAAGGAGTTGGTCGATATGTCCGCTGTGCCGGTACTGGCGTTACGCCGGGTCTCGAAGCGCTTCGGGGCCGTCCGGGCCCTGACGGAGGTGGACCTCGAAGTCCACGCGGGCGAGGTGGTCGCCCTCGTCGGCGACAACGGAGCCGGGAAGTCGACCCTGGTCAAGATGATCGCCGGAGTCCACCCGGCGGACGGCGGGACCGTCGAATGGCGGGGCGCCCCGGTCCGGATCGGCGATCCGCACGACGCCCAGGAGCTGGGCATCGCCACCGTCTACCAGGACCTGGCGCTCTGCGACAATCTCGATGTCGTCGGCAATCTCTTCCTCGGCCGGGAGCTGAGACGCTCCGGCGTACTGGACGAGATCGAGATGGAACGCCGCTCCCACGAGCTGCTGACCACCCTCTCCATCCGGATTCCGAGTGTCCGGATCCCCGTCGCGTCGCTCTCCGGCGGCCAGCGCCAGACCGTGGCCATCGCCCGGTCCCTGCTGGGCGAACCCCGGCTGCTGATCCTGGACGAGCCCACCGCCGCCCTGGGCGTCGAGCAGACCGCCCAGGTACTCGATCTGGTGGAACGGCTCCGGACCCGCGGTCTGGCGATCCTGCTGATCAGCCACAACCTGGCGGACGTCCAGGCGGTCGCCGACCGGGTCGCCGTGCTCCGGCTGGGCCGCAACAACGGGACCTTCACCATCGGCGACGCCACCCGGGAGGACATCGTCGCCGCGATCACCGGCGCCGCCGAGAACGCGGTGACCCGGCGGGCCGCCCGTACCGAAGGGGTGATCCGATGACCGCGGCGCCGACACCCCCGCCGGGCGGTACGGTCCCGGCCGGGGCCGCCGTACGGAAGGTGTTCCCGGCCATGCGCGGCGGCCGGCCGCCCTCGGCCGGCGCCCCGGCCACCGCCCCGGACGAGACCTCCGCCGTCGACCCCCGGCTGCTCGTCCGTGAGCGGGGGTTCGCCGGATACGCCGCCGGGTTCCGGCGCCGGATGCGCTCCGGCGAGCTGGGCTCCGTACCGGTCGTGGCCGGTCTGATCGTGATCTGTACGACCTTCCAGATCCTGAACCCGGCGTTCATGTCGGCGCAGAACGTCTCCCATATCTCCGTCGACATCGCGGGCACCGGGCTGATCGCGGTCGGGGTGGTCTTCGTCCTGCTGCTGGGCGAGATCGATCTCTCCGTGGGCTCGGTGAGCGGGCTCGCGGGCGCGGCCTTCGGCGTACTGAACATCACCCACGGCGTCCCGGAATGGCTCGCCCTCGTCCTGGCCGTGCTGTCCGGCACGGTGGCGGGGGTGGTCCACGGCTTCTTCTTCGCCCGGATCGGGGTACCCGCGTTCGTGGTGACCATGGCCGGCCTGCTGGCCTGGAACGGGCTGATGCTCCAGATCCTGGGCGCCAACGGCACCATCAACCTGGACGACAGCGGACTGATCGCCGGGCTCACCACCCACTACTTCTCCGATATCGCCGCCGCCTACGGTCTGGCGACCCTCGCCGTCGCCGGATACGGCGCCGCCGCCCTGCTGGGCGCCCGCGGCCGGGCGGCGGCCGGGGTGCCGTCCCGGCCGCCGGGCGAGCTGCTGCTGCGGACGGCGCTGCTGGCGGCCGTCTGCTATCCGGTCGCGTACCTGCTCAACCAGTACAAGGGCCTGCCGCTCGCCCTGGTGATCCTTCTGACGGTGGTGGCCGGGACCGACTTCGTGCTCCGGCGGACCGTCTTCGGGCGGCGGGTGTTCGCCCTCGGCGGCGGGATCGAGGCGTCCCGGCGGGCCGGGATCGATGTGTCCGCCGTCCGGATCGCGGTCTTCGCGATCGCCGGGACCCTGGCCGCGTCCGGCGGGCTGATGCTCGCCTCCAAGATCAACGCGGCGAATCAGGGCGCGGGCTCCGGCGATCTGCTGATGTCCTCCATCGCCGCCGCCGTGATCGGCGGTACCAGCCTCTTCGGCGGCCGGGGCCGGACCTGGTCCGCCCTGCTCGGGGTGCTGGTGATCGTCTCCATACAGAAGGGGCTCCAGCTGGAGAGCATCGCCGAACCCGTGAAGTACATGATCACCGGCGGGGTGCTGCTGGCCGCGGTGGTGATCGACTCCGTCTCCCGCCGTACCCAGAAGGCGGCGGGCCGCGCCTGACGCGCGGGGCCGGTGGGCCGTCCGGGCTCCTGGGCCCGGTGGGCCGTACGGCATGACGCGCGGGCCGGGCGACGCGCGCGGGGCCGGGCACCGTACCGTACGGAACGTGACACTCCGGACCACCCGGGCCGCCGCTCTCCGGCGGACGGGCCCGCCGCCCCCGCCCCGGCGGCCCGGCCCCGGCCCGTCGTGCCCGGCCGGCCCGGGCCCGCCACGCCCGGGCGGCGCTGAGACGTGCCTCACACCATCCGGTGAACGGCCCGGTGGCACCGTTCACCCACAGGGGCGTTCAGTTGTTCGTGCGGTGACAGCCCGCCCCTTCGGTCGCGCCGCACCGCCCAAACACTAGACTCGGTCAGATCACCGGCTCGACGGCGACGACACGACCAGCTCATACGCCCAGCTCAACACGCAAGGAGGCACGGGTGACGCTGCTTACCCGTATCAGGGGACCGCGCGATCTGGACACGCTCAGCCCGGAGCAGCTGGTTCAGCTGGCCGCGGAGATCCGGACCTTCCTCGTGGACGCGGTCGCCAAGACCGGCGGCCACCTCGGACCCAACCTGGGTGTGGTCGAGCTGACCATCGCCCTGCACCGGGTCTTCGACTCCCCGAAGGACCGGATCCTCTGGGACACCGGCCACCAGAGCTATGTGCACAAGCTGCTCACCGGCCGCCAGGACTTCTCCCGGCTGAAGATGAAGGGCGGCCTCTCCGGCTACCCCTCCCAGGCCGAGTCCGACCACGACGTCATCGAGAACTCGCACGCCTCCACCGTCCTCGGCTGGGCCGACGGCCTCGCCAAGGCGAACGAGGTGCTGAAGAAGGACGACCACGTGGTGGCCGTCATCGGCGACGGCGCCCTCACCGGCGGCATGGCCTGGGAGGCGCTGAACAACATCGCCGCCGCCAAGGACCGCCCCCTGGTGATCGTGGTCAACGACAACGAGCGCTCCTACGCCCCGACCATCGGCGGCCTCGCCAACCATCTGGCGACCCTGCGCACCACCGACGGCTACGAGCGGTTCCTCGCCCGCGGCAAGGACATCCTCGGCCGCACCCCCGTCGTCGGGAAGCCGCTCTACGAGACGCTGCACGGCGCCAAGAAGGGCCTCAAGGACTTCATCGCCCCGCAGGGCATGTTCGAGGACCTCGGCCTGAAGTACGTCGGCCCCATCGACGGGCACGACATCGAGGCCCTGGAGTCCGCCCTGGCCCGCGCCAAGCGGTTCAACGGCCCGGTGATCATCCACTGCCTGACCGAGAAGGGCCGCGGCTACCAGCCCGCCCTCCAGGACGAGGCCGACCGCTTCCACGCCGTCGGCAAGATCCACCCCGACACCGGTCTGCCCATCGCCTCCTCCGGCCTCGACTGGACCTCCGTCTTCGGCGAGGAAATGGTCAAGCTGGGCGAGGAGCGGCCCGATGTGGTGGCGATCACCGCCGCCATGCTCCAGCCCGTCGGCCTGGAGAAGTTCGCCAAGGCGTTCCCCGACCGGGTCTACGACGTCGGCATCGCCGAGCAGCACGGCGCGGCCTCCGCCGCCGGACTCGCCACCGGCGGGGTGCACCCCGTCTTCGCGGTCTACGCGACCTTCCTCAACCGCGCCTTCGACCAGGTCCTGATGGATGTCGCCCTGCACCGCTGCGGGGTCACCTTCGTCCTCGACCGGGCCGGGATCACCGGCACCGACGGCCCCTCCCACAACGGGATGTGGGACATGTCGATCCTCCAGGTCGTCCCCGGGCTGCGGATCGCCGCCCCGCGCGACGCCGACCAGGTCCGGGCCCAGCTGCGGGAGGCCGTCAGCGTCGACGACGCGCCCACCGTGGTGCGCTTCTCCAAGGGCGCGGTGGGCCCCGCCGTCAAGGCCGTCGGCCGGATCGGCGGGATGGACGTCCTGCGCGAGCCCGGTACCGACACCCCGGACGTGCTGCTGGTCTCCGTCGGCGCGCTCGCCCCGATGTGTCTGGAGATCGCCGCCCTCCTCGACCGGCAGGGCATCTCCACGACGGTGATCGACCCCCGCTGGGTCAAGCCCGTCGACGAGGCGATCGTGCCGCTGGCCGACCGCCACCGGGTCGTGGTCACCGTCGAGGACGGCGTCCGTACCGGCGGGGTGGGCGCCTCCGTCGCCCAGGCCCTGCGGGACGCCCAGGTCGACGTACCGCTGCGGGACTTCGGTATCCCGCCGCGGTTCCTCGACCATGCCTCGCGGGCCGAGCTGCTCACCGAGATCGGTCTGACGGCGCCGGACATCGCCCGGCAGGTCACCGGTCTCGTCGCCCGGCTCGACGGCACGGTCGACGCGGCTACGGAAGAGGCCGGGGCGGTCGAACCCGTCCGGGACTGATCTCCGGAACCGATCCGCGAAGGGCCGGGCAGGAACACCCCTGACGGGTGGTCCTACCGGCCCATTCGCGTGAAACCCAGCCGTACCGGACCCCGGTGGACCACGGGTCGTCCCGATCATGTCGGGACGACAGATCTGGAGGTCCACGGTGAGTACTCAGACCGGCCCCGCGCCCAGGGCGGGCGCGTTCCGTACGAAGACCGTCGAGCAGTCCATCCGGGACACCGAGGAGCCGGAACACGCGCTCAGGAAGTCCCTCTCCGCGCTCGATCTCACGGTCTTCGGCGTCGGGGTCATCATCGGTACCGGCATCTTCGTGCTGACCGGGGCCGTCGCCAAGGAGAACGCGGGCCCCGCCACCGCCCTCGCCTTTGTCGCCGCCGGGATCGTCTGCGCGCTGGCCGCCCTCTGCTACGCCGAGTTCGCGTCCACCGTGCCGGTCGCCGGATCCGCCTACACCTTCGCCTACGCGTCCCTCGGCGAACTCCCCGCCTGGATCATCGGCTGGGACCTCGTCCTCGAATTCGCCCTCGGCACGGCGGTGGTCGCCGTCGGCTGGTCCGGCTATCTGCGGTCCCTGATGGACAACATCGGCTGGCAGCTCCCCGACGCCCTCTCCGGGACCAATGACGTCACCGGCTTCGGCTTCGACCTGCTGGCGTTTCTGCTGGTCCTGGCGCTGACGGTGGTCCTGGTCCTGGGCATGAAGCTCTCCGCCCGGGTCACCGGACTGATCGTGGCGATCAAACTCGCGGTGGTACTGATCGTGATCGTCGCCGGATCGTTCTTCGTCAAGGCGTCCAACTACGACCCCTTCATCCCCCCGGCCGAACCGCAGACCGGCGGCTCCGGACTCCAGGAACCCCTGGTCCAGCTGCTGTTCGGCTACGCCCCCACCAACTTCGGTGTGATGGGCATCTTCACCGCCGCGTCCATCGTCTTCTTCGCCTTCATCGGCTTCGACGTGGTCGCCACCGCCGCCGAGGAGACCCGGCTGCCGCAGCGCGACATGCCCCGCGGCATCCTGGGCTCCCTGCTCATCTGTACCGTGCTCTACGTCGCCGTGTCCCTGGTCGTCACCGGGATGCAGCACTACTCGGAGCTGTCCGTCGACGCCCCGCTCGCCGACGCCTTCAAGTCCACCGGCCACCCCTGGTACGCGGGCGTCATCAGCTTCGGCGCCGTCATCGGACTGATGTCGGTCTGTCTGATCCTGCTGCTGGGCCAGACCCGGGTGTTCTTCGCGATGAGCCGGGACGGGCTGCTGCCCCGCTTCTTCTCCCGTACCCACCCCACCTTCCGCACCCCCTACCGCGCCACCGTCCTCCTCGGCGTCGCCATCGCGATCATCGCGGGCTTCACCAACATCCAGGAGCTGGCGGTCCTGGTGAACATCGGCACCCTCTTCGCCTTCGTGGTGGTCGCCCTGGGCGTACTGATCCTCCGCCGCACCCGCCCCGACCTGCCCCGCGCCTTCCGCACCCCGCTGGTGCCCTGGCTGCCGATCGCCTCGGTCGCCGCGTCCCTCTGGCTGATGCTCAATCTGCCCACCGAGACCTGGATCAGGTTCGGCGGCTGGATGGCGCTCGGCGTGATCGTCTACTACCTCTACGGCCGCCGCCACAGCCGGCTCGGCAAGCAGGACGAGGCCGGGGCCGGACAGCCGGGGGCCGGGGGCGAGTGACCTCGTGGACTCCGTACGGCGAGAACGATCCGGCTGGCCGGAATCCAGTGGAGGGGGGCACTTTTGCCACTGCTCGGGACGGTGGCGGGCGCCGTAGTTTTGCGGCGTTCGCCTTCCCGTGCGGGCAATGACAAGGAGTGGTGCGGCATGTTGGCACAGGTGGTTCTCTTCGACGGCTTCGATCCCCTGGACGCTCTGGGCCCCTATGAGGTGCTCTTCGCGGGCGGGCTGTTCACCGATGGTGATCTCACGGTGGAAGTGGTGACGGCGGAGGGTCCCCGGGACGTACCTAGTGGCACACCACCGCTGACGGTACGGGCGTACGGGCGGCTGTCGCCCGAGCGCGCGGATCTGATCGTCGTTCCGGGGGCGGCCGGGCGGATCGACGCTCCCGACGACTCCGACCTCGCGCGGCGCGTGGACAGCATCGCCCGTCATGTGGAGCGGGCGCTGGGGACCGAACTGCCCGGGCTGCTGAAGGAGGCCGTCGAGCGGCCGGACACCACGGTCGCCACGGTGTGCGCGGGCTCGCTGATGCTGGCCGCGACGGGTCTCATCAAGGGGCGTCACGCGACGACCCACCACACCTGGAACCGGGACGATCTGAAGCTGCTGGAGGCCGAAGGGGTCCGGGCGGTGGACGCCAGGGTCGTGGACGACGGTGATCTGGTTACCGCCTCGGGCCTCGTGTCCGGTATCGATCTCGGTATTCATCTGCTGGAGCGGAGCTACGGCCCCCGGGTGGCCCGGGCGGCGGAGAAGCTGCTGGGGCACGAACGCCAGGGGCTTGTCTGGCGGGCCGAGGGCCGGGTGCCCAGCACGATCTGACCGCGTGCGAACACCACGGCGGCGGGCCTCCGGGGGAACCCGCCGCCGGTCCCCTCCCGTACCGGACGAGACCGGTACCCGCCCGAGGACGCGCCGGCCCCCGCCGGGAACACGCCCGGCCCCGATGAACTCCGCCCCGGCTCCCCGGGCCGCGGCCGGTGGCGTCCGAACGTACGGGGCGCCCTTCGGGCCGCCCCTCGCCGAACCGGAGTACTTCCCCGTGACCGATTTCTTTCTCTCGCTGCACGTCCTGGCCGCGATATGCGCCGTCGGCCCCGTCACCGTCGCCGCGAGCATGTTCCCCGAGGCATTGCGCCGGGTGCGGGCCGCCCCCCGTGCACCGGGGCCCCTGGCGACCCTGCGGACGCTGCACCGGATCTGCCGGGTGTACGCGGCTGTCGGTATCGCGGTGCCCGTCTTCGGATTCGCCACCGGGCAGAGCCTCGGTGTCCTGGGCAGCGGCTGGCTCATTACCTCGATCCTGCTCACCGGCTGCGCCGCCGTCCTCCTCGCCGGGGTGCTGCTGCCACGTCAGGAGGAGGCCCTGGAGGCGGCGAGGACCGGCCCAGGTCGACCTTGCAGTCGCCGCTCGAAGAGTTGACGGCCTTCAGTCGGAAGCCGGGCTTCTCGCCGAGCGGATAGGTCAGTT